>DATCYE010000001.1:0-6017 GCA_036570485.1 Pusillimonas sp.
GCCGTTGGGTTTGTACCCAAGCCCGGCGAAAAATTCGAATTTCGGGTCAATGTCACCTTGTACGAGCCGCGCGGCGACTATCAGTTGCAGGTCGAAAGCATGCGGCGTGCGGGGCGCGGCGATTTACACGAGGCCTTCCTGGCCTTAAAAGAAAAGCTGGCTGCCGAAGGGCTGTTCGACACCGACCGCAAGCGCGATATCAATCCCATGCCCACGTCGGTCGGGGTTGTTACCTCGCTGGCTGCCGCAGCCTTGCGCGACGTATTGTCTGCGTTGGCCAGACGCGCGCCTCATGTGTCTGTTGTGATTTACCCAGCACCGGTGCAGGGGCTGGATGCTGCCGTGAAGCTGAATCAGGCCTTGCAGCAGGCCATCGCACGGCAAGAGGTCGATACCATCTTGCTGGTGCGCGGAGGCGGCAGCCTGGAAGACCTATGGAGCTTCAACGACGAAGCGCTGGCGCGCACGATTGCTCATAGTCCGATTCCTATTATCAGCGGTGTGGGGCACGAAACCGATTTCAGCATCGCCGATTTTGTGGCCGATCTACGAGCGCCCACGCCCACTGCGGCAGCCGAGCTATGTTGCCGTAGCCGTGTCAATTGCATGAACCAACTTGCCGGCCTTTGTTCGGCGCTGGCCGCGCAACAGCAGCGCTTGCTGGAGCGTTGCGGCTTGCGGCTTGATCGTGCCGTGGCCTTGCTGGTATCGCCGCAACAGCGCCTGCGGCAACAAAGCGACCGCCTGCAGGCCCTGAAAACCCGGTTGGCCAGGGCGGCAATGCATCCCGGCGAACGTCATTCCAGCCGCCTGGCGGCCGCTCGGGCGCGCCTGTCGCAGGCTCAACCCAGGCTTGAAGGTCTGCACAAGCAGCTTGATGCACAGCGGCGGCATCTTGCCGACGCAACGGTTCGCCAAATAGAGCGTCGGCGCCAGCGTCTGGATGCTGCCGTGCAGACCCTTGAGGCGCTGAGTCCACGCAATATTCTGGATCGTGGCTACGCCATCGTACGCAAGGAGGACGGGGATATCGTTAAAAGTGCGTTAGACTTGAGCATTGGTGAGCAGCTTAATGTTGAGCTTGGCCGCGGCAGCTTGCATGTGGGTGTTCTACAGGCACATGGCTTGCTGTGAACGCCGGGCATTCAACCTTTACCCTATACGCTAAATGTGCTTTTTTATAGGCACCCGACTGGCTTTTTTGAAGGAAATGAAAATGGCTTTTACGCTTCCCCCGCTTCCGTACGCACTCGACGCCTTGGCTCCGACCATTTCCAAGGAAACGCTCGAGTTCCACTACGGCAAGCATCATCAAGCTTACGTTACCAACCTGAACAACCTGATTGCAGGCACGGAATTCGAATCGGCTTCCCTGGAAGACATCGTGAAGAAGTCTTCGGGTGGTGTATTTAACAATTCGGCGCAGGTTTGGAACCACACCTTTTACTGGAACAGCATGTCGCCCAATGGTGGCGGCGAGCCAACCGGTGCCTTGCTGACGGCTATCAATGCCAAATGGGGCAGCGTTGCCGCCTTCAAGGAAGCATTCAACAAGTCAGCCGCCGGCAACTTCGGTTCGGGCTGGACCTGGCTGGTCAAGAAGTCCGACGGTTCGCTCGATATCGTCAATACCAGCAATGCCGCCACACCCCTGACCACGTCCGACGTGGCGCTGTTGACCTGTGATGTCTGGGAACACGCCTACTACATCGACTACCGCAACGCGCGTCCCAAGTACCTGGAAAGCTTCTGGAAGCTGGTGAACTGGCAGTTCGCCGCGTCCAACCTGGGCTAATACGCGCCGGTTTGCCTGCATAGGCTTGCGGTCTTGTTCGCAAGCTCCGGGCTTTAGCTACACCCCAAAAGTTGGAGCATGCTCCAGCCTTTGGGGTGTTTTGATTTAGAAAGCTATTTCATGGCGGTGCTTCGGACGCCATGGGCTTGCTGCGGCCCTGCGGCCTGAACATCCGGCAAATGGCCATGGCATGGACAGCTTGCATTGCGTGGCCTGGAATCAGGCCCTTAGTGCGCTAAGATAAGTTCATTGCGCGGCCATAGTCATGGTCAGTCGCCCGGCTTTTCATTGTTCGCTTTTTTCTTTCTATTTCCAGGTTCAATCATGACGACTCACGCTTTTATTTGCGATGCGATTCGCACTCCCTTCGGCCGCTATGGCGGCGCCTTGGCGCCCGTTCGGGCGGACGATCTGGCTGCTATTCCCCTTAAGGCATTGATGCAGCGCAACCCGGATGTGGATTGGTCCAGGCTGGACGATGCTCTGTTGGGCTGCGCCAATCAGGCCGGCGAAGACAATCGCAACGTGGCGCGCATGGCCGTCCTGCTGGCCGGCTTGCCCACCAATGTGCCGGGCGGCACCCTTAACCGCTTGTGCGGGTCGGGCCTGGATGCCATCGGCTCGGCAGCCCGTGCGATTCGCGCCGGCGATGCGCAGTTTGTGCTGGCCGGGGGTGTAGAAAGCATGAGCCGCGCCCCTTTCGTCATGGGCAAGGCCGAAACTGCATTTTCGCGTAGCGCCGCTATTTTCGACACCACCATAGGCTGGCGCTTTGTCAACAAACTGCTGAAGGCTCAATACGGCGTCGACTCCATGCCTGAAACGGCCGAGAACGTCGCCGACCAGTACAAGGTGACGCGCGCCGATCAAGATGCCTTTGCGCTGGCCAGCCAAACCAAAACCGCAGCCGCGCAAAAGGCCGGCGTGTTCAAGGACGAAATCACGCCGGTGCATATTCCACAGCGCAAGGGTGACCCCGTGGTGGTGGATACCGACGAGCATCCTCGTGAAACCACGCTGGAAGCCTTGGCGCGCCTGAAGCCCATCGTTCGGCCCGACGGCACGATTACGGCGGGTAACGCGTCCGGCGTCAACGATGGCGCTTGCGCCCTGCTGGTCGCGTCTGAGTCCATGGCCCGCGAACAGGGCCTTGTGCCGCGTGCACGAGTCGTTGCCATGGCCACAGCGGGTGTAGAGCCGCGCATCATGGGCATAGGCCCGGCACCGGCATCCCAAAAAGTCTTGGCGCTGGCTGGCTTGACCATAGATCAAATGGACGTGATCGAGCTGAACGAAGCCTTCGCCTCTCAAGGCTTGGCCGTAATGCGTCTGCTCGGCCTGGCCGATAACGATCCGCGCGTCAATCCCAACGGCGGTGCTATTTCGCTAGGCCATCCACTGGGTGCCAGCGGCGCGCGTTTGGCCCTGACGGCCGTGAACCAGTTGCACAAAACCGGTGGCCGTTATGCGCTATGCACGATGTGCATCGGGGTGGGGCAGGGCATCGCCGTCATTCTGGAACGCGTATAGTCCATGTAGCAACAGGCGGGCCGGAAAAGTCCGGCCCGCCGCGTCTGTTTCAGTATATTCAGGTGTTTGCGCCGACTGCCTGTGCTGTTCGGTTCAGGGTTTCGGCAAGTTATCGACAATCGCGCCTGCCGTGACTGAGTGCTGCCTGAACCAACCTTGCTGCATTTCAAGCGCATGCGTTACAGGGGCCTTGGGGCAATGCGGGTCCAGAGTGTGTGGCTGCATGTCGGCTATGTTCACTATCATGCCCTTGGAATCGATGAAGGCAATGGACAGCGGCAGCGGCGTGTTTTTCATCCAGAAGCAGGTCGTTGTGGGGCCATCGAACACGAACAGCATGCCGTGGTTTTCGGGCAGCGAGGCCCGGTTCATCAGGCCATTAGCGCGGCTGGCATCGGTGGCGGCCACTTCGGCCTGTATTTTGTGCGAACCAATAGATAGCTGAGCGGTCGGCAGCAGCATGGTTTGCGCCCAGGCGGCAGTCGAGGGCAGGGCGGTTGCCATTGCCAGCAGGCAGGCATGAAAAAAAACAGGGCTGAAAAGCCCTGTAGATCGAAACGATTTATGCATTGTTATTAGCGTTGAAGCAAAAGCGATACGGGCTTTTGCTTAGGCAGCCGTAATATTGAGTGCTTGCTTGCCTTTGGGCCCTTGTGCAATTTCAAAAGCGACTTTCTGGCCTTCTTTGAGGGTCTTGAAGCCGTTCATTTGGATGGATGAAAAATGCGCGAATAGGTCTTCGCCCCCATTGTCGGGGGTAATGAACCCGAACCCTTTCGCATCGTTGAACCATTTGACGGTTCCCGTCAGCTTTTGCGTATCCTCAGGCGTGGAGCTTGCGTTTGAATCAGACATGCGGACTGCCTCTCGACTATAGTGTTAAATTGAAACTCGACTACAAGGGTTACCTTTAGCCTATGGATTCTGGCATGCGGCATACTTCCAAGCACTCAGAATACTAGGATAATGCGCAATTTACCCTAACATAGTCAACTATGGAAACCACTAGTATTTGTCATGGCTACACAAATCGAAAACCAACGCGCCACGGTTCTTGATCGGCAACCGGCCAAACTCGCGCCCCCACCCATGTATCAAGTCGTGTTGCTGAACGACGACTACACACCCATGGAGTTCGTGGTCAATGTTTTACAGCGAATTTTCGGGAAAAACGAAGAAGAAGCATCGCTCATCATGCTTAAGGTTCATCACGAAGGACGGGGTGTTTGTGGCGTTTATCCACGCGATATCGCCGCAACTCGGGTTGAAATGGTGCGCCAGCTTGCCCACGCGCGCCAGCATCCTTTGCAATGCCTGATGGAGCCCGCGCCCGATGCGTAGCCGCAACGGCGCCAGCCTTGGTTTGCCGGGCGAATTCGCGGCGAAAAAAAAGTGCGGGTATAGTAAGGTTAACGGTAGCTCCGAGGCTATCCGGTAACACCAAGATAACTCTTTTATTAATGTTGATACGCAAGGTCGATTTAGTCATAGAATAGGATTTATCGAATTGTTTGTCCGCTCCGATATGTGATGGAGGAAGCGTGATCTCCGAAGAACTTGAAGTCAGCCTGCATATGGCCTTTGTCGAGGCCCGCAGCGCAAGGCACGAATTTATTACCGTAGAGCATTTGCTGCTCTCGCTGCTCGATAACGCCGCCGCCGCCGACGTCTTGCGCGCCTGCACGGCCAATATCGACGTCCTGCGCCAGGACTTGCGTAAATTCATCAATGAAAACACGCCTGTTTTCCCAGGCGAAGACGAAGTCGACACCCAGCCAACACTGGGTTTTCAGCGCGTAATACAGCGCGCCATCATGCATGTGTCTTCGGGCAACTCGAACCGCAACTCGGTTACCGGCGCCAATGTGCTGGTGGCCATGTATGGCGAAAAAGACTCCCATGCCGTTTATTTCCTGCAGCAGCAGGGTGTCACACGCCTGGATGTCGTCAATTACCTTTCACACGGCATCACCAAGTCGGCCGAGGAATCCCCGGCCGAGCCTGCAAAGGTGCAAGCCCCCGAAGCCGAGCCGAAATCCGATCAACAGAAATCGCCGCTCGAACTGTATGCGACCGACCTTAACGCCGAAGCGCGGCAAGGGCGTATCGACCCTCTCATCGGACGCGAGCACGAAGTCGAGCGCGTCATACAAGTATTGTGCCGTCGCCGCAAAAACAATCCCTTGCTGGTGGGTGAAGCGGGCGTGGGCAAGACGGCCATCGCCGAAGGCCTGGCCTGGCGCATCACCCAGAACGATGTTCCCGAAATCCTGGCCGGGGCTGAAGTCTATGCGCTGGACATGGGCGCCTTGCTGGCCGGAACCAAGTATCGCGGCGATTTCGAACAGCGCCTGAAAGGCGTGCTCAAGTCGCTTAAAGACAACAGTAATGCCATACTTTTCATCGACGAGATTCACACCCTTATCGGGGCTGGCTCCGCCTCCGGCGGAACGCTCGATGCATCCAATTTGCTCAAGCCGGCACTGTCTTCGGGGCAGCTTAAATGCCTGGGTGCCACCACGTACAACGAATACCGTGGCATCTTCGAAAAAGACCATGCCCTGTCGCGTCGCTTCCAGAAAATCGATGTGGCCGAACCCACTGTCGAGCAAACCATACAGATACTGCGCGGGCTGAAAGGCCACTTCGAGGCCCACCACGGCGTGCGGTATTCGGCGGCTGCCATTACCGC
>DATCYE010000002.1:0-7282 GCA_036570485.1 Pusillimonas sp.
CGGTTGGTAGTTAAGCGTCGGATACACCCCATATGTGGCTTGCAGGCCGATCGAGCCAAGCAGCAATGTATAGCCATCGGGGCCGGAGTCCGCCACCAGCCGGCCGCCTATGTGTCCGCCCGCGCCCGGCCTATTTTCGACCACGACCGATTTGTTATAGAGCTTGCCCAGATAGTCGGCAATAAGACGGCCCTGGATATCGGAGCTGCCGCCGGCCGAAAAAGGAACCACGATGCGGATGGGTTTAGATGGGTAGTCTGCCTGGGCGCCAGCCACGGGCGCAACCGCGCAGAGGGAGGCAGCAAGAACCACCTTGCCACCTGCTTTGATCCATGTCGAGAGTGCTTTCATCGAAGTACCTTTTACGATTAGATAAGAGAAGATGCTGCGTCTTCAGGGCCGGATGCCTCCCGGACTCAATAAAAGTGTATAGACAACATTCAATACATGAAAATACTATTTTCCCAACAGGCTATGCAAAATTGATATAGCATTACCTTTTAATAGCCGCCCTTCTCACCATATATTTGCGGGTTTAAGCCCACCCCGACTGAAATGAGCCGCCCCCTTAATTTTCGCCAGATTGAAGCATTCCGTGCTGTCATGCTCACGGGTACAACCACCAGCGCTGCTCGCATGTTGCATACCACGCAGCCATCCATCAGCCGGCTCATCGGTCAGATTCAATCGGCCAGCGGCATCACGCTGTTCGACATGCTGCACGGTCGACTTCGGCCCACGGCCGAGGCGCACGAATTGTTCGACACCATACAACGCCATTTCCTGGGGCTGGAAAGTATCGAGGCGCGCATCGATGCAATGCGCCGGTCGGGCAGCGGCATTCTGCGCCTTGCCTGCACGCCGTCGCTGGGCCTGAGCGTGGTGCCGGCGGCCATCAGCGAGTTTTCCTTGAAACACCCCGACGTTCAGGTAAACATACAGACCCTGGGAAGCCATTACGTGGGCGATGGCCTGCAACACGGCTTGTTCGATCTGGCACTTAGCACGGCAAGCTTCGATGCCATGCCGCTGCATCAAGAAAAAATCCATCAAAGCAATGCCGTGTGCGTCGTGCGCCCCGGCCACGCCCTGGCTAGCAAGAAAAAAATCCACCTGCGCGATCTACAGGACTCTTTGCTGTTGTCGTTGAACGCGAACGATGAATTGGCCGTTTCCCTGGATGAATTGCTGTCCAGGCACGGAGTCACGCCGTCGAGCAAAATCGAAACCACCTATTCATCGACCATATGCTCGATGGCGGCGCGCACCAACGGGGTGGGCATCGTCAACGAATACGTCGCCGATTTTTTCGCCGAAAAGCTGATCACTCTGCCGTTTTCCCCACGCATTCCGGTCGACATCTATCTGGCCTATCCACCTCAGCGTGCACCATCGCGGCTGGCCAAGGCATTTGCCGGCTTGGTCAGTTCGCAGCTTCAGCAAGCTTATAAGAGGCCGGGCGGGTCTGAATAAAGCATAATGTGGATTACCGTGAAATAAGGCGCAAGTCTATGCAACTGAACCAACTGGAAACTCCCGCCCTGGTCCTTGACCGGATCACGATGGATCGCAATATCGCCCGCCTGCGCGAGCGCCTTGCTGCGTTCCAGGTTGTGCTGCGTCCACATGTAAAAACCAACAAATCGGCCGACGTCGCGCGGCGTATCGGTGCGCCCGGTACGCCCATTACCGTATCAACGCTAAAAGAAGCAGAATACTTCCTTGAACACGGCTGGACCGATATCTTGTATGCCGTCGGTATCGCCGCCAACAAGTTTCCCCACCTTGTCAGCCTGACTCAGCGGGGCGCCCGCTTGACCGTCGTGCTGGACAACATCGAAGCGGCCCGCGCACTGGCGGAATTTTGTCAGGCTAATGCCTTGACGCTTGCCGTCCTGATTGAAATCGATACCGATGGACATCGCTCCGGGGTGGCCCCCGAAGACCCCGTCCTGATCGACATCGCAGCGGCATTGAACTCATCGCAGGCAGCCAACGGCGCATGGCTGGCGGGTGTCATGACCCATGCAGGCGCTTCTTACGACTGCCAAAGCACGGCCGACATCGCAGCGATGGCCGAACAAGAGCGCGCCGGAGCCGTGCGTGCGGCGCAAAGGCTGCGCGCAGCGGGCTTTGCGGCACCGGTAGTCAGCGTGGGTAGCACCCCCACCGCCCACTTTGCCCGCTCTTTGGAAGGCGTCACCGAGGTGCGTGCCGGCGTTTATGTTTTCTTCGACCTGGTCATGAACGGTTTGGGCGTATGCCAGCAATCCGACATTGCATTGTCGGTACTGTGCACCGTCATCGGCCACCAAAAAGAGAAAGGCTGGATCATTACCGACGGCGGCTGGATGGCCATGTCGCGCGACCGGGGAACTGCCAAGCAAAAGGTGGATCAGGGCTACGGCCTTGTCCGCGACCAAGACGGGCACCCTATTCCGGATCTGATCATGAGTCAGGCCAATCAAGAGCACGGCATTGTTGAGCACCGCCATGACTCCAGCCTGACTCCCATGCTGCCGATAGGAACACTGCTGCGCATACTACCCAACCACGCCTGCTCAACGGCAGCCCAGCACGACCGCTATATAGTCGTGGCCGGCTCGCAAAAAATCGAGGCGCAATGGCCTAGGATCAGCGGCTGGTAAGATCATTTTCAAATCAAGTACAACTGCGGCGTAACGGCTAAAGGAAAAAGCATGGCAAAGAAGAAAGGCACGCCCGACCCGGACGAAGTCGCGTTAATTGAATGGTGCATAGAAGTTGAAGGGCTGTTGGTTGCCGCCGGAGCAACCCCACGTCAGGCACAAGAGCACATAGAAGAAGAAGCTGAGTGGTTTACCGACCTGTTTTATAACGGTTTAACCCCAGAAGAAGCCGCCAAGGAAGCGCGTAATTAATTAAGTCAGGCGCTGTCTTGGGGGTATCAATTCAGCCATCGCCTTTTCTTCCCGCCAATGTCCTAAATACCTCCTGTGTTCTTCGGCGCCTCAGGCTCGTGGCTGCCGGCGGGCATCCGCGGCGTAAGTACTGAAGCGGTATCCGTCTCTGTGGAACGGGTAAGAAAAGCAAGATGCGCTTCGTATCGCTCAAGCACATCGTCAATCACTTGCTGCTTTGTCAGGCCCATCAGGTCGTAGCCGCCTGAGCCGGTCTGCGTGAATACCTCAAGCCGGTAATAGACATCGGTCTCACGCGACATTCGGCCACTGAACATCGGCACCGGCGCCTCGACGATGGCGACTTTGTATTGAAAGGCACGGAACGTATCCATCGACACCCGCAGCAACGGTTCCTGGATGCCGCTGGTATTGGCCGTGGCGCTTAATTCGATCTCGTAACCCTGGTTCCGGAACTCTGCTGCAACATCGTCGAGCGCCGGACGCACTGTGCGGTCCAGAAACTGGCTAGCCTGTCGCAGCGACGGAAATGCGCGCAGCTGCTCAAGCCGCTGCGTCCACGAGCGCTCCGGCACATGGCCGCCGATCGGGGCTATAGACGGCCTACGCAGCACCTGCCCCTCGCGCGCTGCCCGCTCCATTCGCAGCACCTTGTAGAAGGATGCCATCACCAAATAGGCGATGATGGTCACCGGTAACGCGAAGATAAGCGTCGCGTACTCCATTGCCGTCACGCCATCCGCCCATCCACTCGGCGCTGCCGGGCGCGTAGGCGAAGGTCTGCAGCGTGCGCGCAGGAAACGTGACAATGAACTGCCCGATGTTTTCCACAAGCGCGTTCAAGAGGAATGCCGTCTGTCCGGTGATAAGGATGTAGACCATCATTGCCACGGCGCTCCACAGGTTCAGCTCGGAGATCCAGCGGATGCCGCGGTCGACACCCGATGTGGTGGCCGCGATGGTCAGGATCACCGCGCCGATGACTAGCGCAATCTGCAGCGCAAGGCCTTGCTCCAGGCCGAAGATCAGCGAGAAGCCGACGCTCAACAGTACTACACCTATGCCCATCGACGTGGCGACGCCAAATACGGTGCCAACCAGCGCAATGATGCTGATGCCGTCACCCAAGGGGCCGCGCACGCGCTTGCCCAGCAGTGGGTAGAGGGCCGCCCGAATCGACAGGGGCATGTCCCACCGGTAGGCAAAATACCCCATCGCCATGCCGAGCAAGGCATAAACAGCCCAGCCGGCGATGCCGTAGTGGAACATCGTCCAGACCACCGCATTCTGCAATGCCGCGGGTGTGCCGCCAAAACGACTGCGCTCAAGAGGCGGATACGGCTTGGCGGCCTGCGGGCTCGATTGAGCGGCTGCGGAAGGTTCGTCGTCGGGTGGCTCTACCTGCATGGGTTTACTCCTTTATCGGGACGGCTTCTGTGCGGCCTTTCCTTGACCAGATCCTCTTGCATCATTTGGTCCGCTCGACGCGCAATACGATCCAGCATGGAACCCAGCGCTTGGAGTTCGCCCGCATCCAGATCCTGAAAAATCACCTCATTCAAGGACACGACCATAGGCATGATCTCTTGATATAAGCGTAAACCTTGCTGTGTAACGGATATGTGTACCGTTCTGGCATCGCTGGCATCACGGCTGCGTTCCAGCAGACCTTTATTACACAGCGTGCCGACTGCCCGCGAGGTGCGCGGGGCATCCAGGGCGACCGCATGGGTCAGTTCAGTGGACGTCAGCCTATCGTGCTGGACCGCAATCGCCAGCAAGCGCCATTCGCGCCGGGTGATATTAAAGCGGCCCTCGCATAAACGCGTGAAGATGGGATTACCTGCCGCCCATGCACAGTACAGCCTGAACATCATCATATCGCCCAACTTGGGCAGGCCATCCGGCAGGCCGGCCACGCGAGTGGGCTGCTGCATGAGGTCAGTCACTTTTATGTCCATGGCTCGGAACTTTCCCTGACAGTCCAATACTTGATTAGAACAATTAACCCGGAGCTTGGTAAGCTGCCAGGCAATATTAAGACAAATCAAGTCCAAGGAGACAAGCCATGATCAAGAAGACGTTTTTCGCCGCCTTGCTACCCTGCATCCTATTACTGGGCGGCACCGCCGGCGCCGCCCAGGACAAGGCAGCCAAGCTGTCCACACCCTTGACGATAGTTGTCGGCTATGCGCCGGGTGGCGCTACCGATCGCGCCGCGCGCATTGTGGCCACCAGCCTGCAAGACAAATTGGGCGTGTCGGTTGTGGTCGAAAACAAGACGGGTGCGGGCGGCCGCATCGCTGCGCAGCATGTCAAAAATGCCGGCCCAAATGAAAATGTGCTGTTGCTTGGCAACCCGGCAGTGATGGTGGTGGCGCCGCTGGTTTTCGAAAGCCTGGCCTACGATGCTGTCAAAGACTTCCAGCCCGTCTCGATGGTGACGGAGTACGGCTTTGGCGTCGCGGTATCGGCGGACAGTCAGATCAAGGACATGCAAGGGCTGGTCAACTGGGCCAAAGCCAATCCAGACAAATTCAATATCGGCGTTCCCGCAACAGGCAGCCTTCCGCATTTCTTCGGCTTGATGCTCTCCAAGCAAATTGGCGCCGAAGGCCAGATCATCGGCTATCGGGGCTCCGCACCCGTCATTACCGACCTGATCGGGGGTGCTGTTCCGGTGGCCATTGATACCCTGGATGTCCTGACCCGCCAACATCAAGGTAAACGCATCCGTATCCTGGCCACCTCGGGGCAAGAGCGCGAAACGGCGCTGCCGGATGTGCCCACGTTCCAGCAAGCCGGTGTCGATCTGCAAGCGGCGGGCTGGAACACCTTTTTCGCCTCTGCCGCCATGCCCAAAGACAAGGCCGCCATGCTGGGCGAAGTCGTCAAATCGGTAACAGCCGATCCTTCCGTACGCAAGACCCTGCTGGAAAACGACCTGATTCCGGTGTCCGCCAACGCGCAGGAAACGGGCAAGCTGGTGGACGCATTCCGCGCACAGTGGGCGCCCGTCGTCAAGGCATCAGGCTTCGTCGTCACCAAGTAAATCAGATAACACCAGGCAACACCGATGAGCCAACCCAAGAACGTACTTTTCATAATGGCGGACCAACTGCGCGCCGACCACTTGGCATGCTATGGCCATCCGTTTATTCGCACCCCGAATATCGACGCGCTTGCCAAGCGCGGCGTACGGTTTGACCGCGCCTTTGTGAATTCGGGCGTGTGCGGGCCATCGCGCATGAGCTACTACACCGGCCGCTACCCTTCCACGCATGGGGCCACCTGGAACCGCGTGCCCTTGTCCGTTGGCGAGGTAACCATGGGCGAGTACCTGCGCGCCGGCGGACGCAAGCTGGTGCTGGCCGGCAAGACCCATGTCATGGTGGACCATGACGGCCTGGAGCGCCTGAATCTGGACGGCGGCAGCGAACTGGGCCGCCTGCTAAGCACCGGCGGCTTCGAAGAAATCGACCGCTACGACGGCCACCACGAGCCCGGCCAGGAAAGCGGCTACCCGGCTTACCTGCGCCGCCACGGCTACGTATCGGACGACCCCTGGACGGACTTCGTGATTTCCGCCAAAGGCCCAGATGGCAAACCCGTCAGCGGCTGGCATATGCGCAATGCGCAATACCCATCCTTGGTAGCGGACGAGCATTCCGAAACCGCCTACATGACGGATCAGGCACTAGGATTCATGCAGCAACAGGGCGACCAGCCCTGGGTCATGCACCTAAGCTATGTAAAACCGCACTGGCCCTATATTGCGCCCGAGCCCTACCACGCCATGTACAGCCCGGATCAGTGCTTGCCCGTTATACGCAACGAAGCCGAACGAGACAATGCCCACCCTGTGCTCGCGGCCTATCGCCAGCACGAAGAGAGCGTCAGCTTCTCGATGGACGAATGCATACGCACGGTGCGGCCGGCATATCAAGGTCTTATAACGCAGTTGGATGACCACCTGGGCCGGCTGTTCGACTACATGGAAAGCGCAGGGCTGATGGACAATACCCTGATCGTCTTTACCGCCGATCATGGAGATTTCCTGGGCGATCACTGGCTGGGCGAGAAAGAACTGTTCTACGACACTGTGCAGCGCGTACCGATGATAGTGATGGACCCTTGCGCAGCGGCGGACGCGACCCGTGGCAGTGTTGAATCAAGAATGGTGGAGTCCGTGGATGTGCTACCCACGATTTTGACTTGGCTGGGGCTGCCCCTGCCCATGCACCGCCTGGAAGGTCGCAACCTATTGCCCATCTTGCATGCGCAGCCGATCGAGTGGCGCGATTGTGTGTTTTCCGAGCTGGACTACAGCTATAGGCTATCGCGGCTGCTGGTGGAAAAAACACCAGAGAACGCCCGTGCCT
>DATCYE010000003.1:0-6270 GCA_036570485.1 Pusillimonas sp.
AGTCTGTCATCGCCCAGTTCAACGTCATCAACTACGACTCGGTGTTCTGGTCGGCGCTTACGGGGCTGGTCGTGGTGCTGTTCCTCTGGCTGGCCGCGCGCCGCGCCTCCGCTGGCGTGCCGGGCCGCTTCCAGGCCTTCGTCGAAATGATCGTCGACATGGTCGACGAACAGGCCAAGGGCATCGTCACCAACGCCAAGAGCCGCCTGTTCGTGGCGCCCCTGGCCCTGACCGTGTTCCTCTGGATCATCCTGATGAACGCGCTCGACCTGATCCCCGTCGACCTGATGCCCACCATCTGGCGCTGGACCGGCCTGGGCGCGCACCACGGCGATCCCCTCTACTTCCACCGCATCCTGCCCACCGCCGACCTGAACGTGCCCATGGGCATGTCGCTGGGCGTGCTGCTGCTGATGTTCTACTACGGCATCAAGATCAAGCACCCGGGCGGCTTCGTCAAAGAACTCTTCACGGCGCCCTTCCATGCGCACGGCATCGCCGCGCTGCTGCTGGCCCCCGCCAACCTGCTGCTCAACCTGATCGAATACGCCGCCAAGTCGGTGTCGCTGGGCATGCGGTTGTTCGGCAACATGTTTGCCGGTGAACTCATTTTCATGTTGATCGCCTTGCTGGGCGGCGCATGGACCGGATTTAATGGCGCAAGCATAGGCTTGGGTATTGGGCATGTTCTGGCAGGATCCATGTGGGCTATCTTCCACATTCTGATCGTGCTGTTGCAGGCCTTTATTTTCATGATGTTGACCCTGGTTTATGTGGGTCAGGCTCACGAAGGCCATTAATAGTTTTCGGTCCGGGCAGTTTCGTCCGGCCGGGGTGCAAGATCTTCTTGCAATGCATTTTTTGACTTTTTGATTACACGGTTTTTAACCAAGGAGTTGTTATGACCAACGTTGCTTTCGTTGCTCTGGCTTGCGGTATTATTATTGGTCTTGGCGCTATCGGCGCTTGCATTGGTATCGCTCTGATGGGCGGTAAATATTTGGAAGCTTCGGCTCGTCAGCCCGAGCTGATGAACGCACTGCAAACCAAAATGTTCCTGTTGGCAGGTCTTATCGACGCGGCATTCCTGATCGGTGTTGGTATTGCCATGTTGTTTGCATTCGCCAACCCCTTCGTCGGGTAAGCATTGCAGCCCGCCGCATATGGCGGGTTAAGCAGCCGCAGTCGGCCTATGGCGCCGGCCTGCGGCATGGACATTAGGTGTCATGCGGTCAAGCCGCCTGGCACGAGTGGTATTAAAGGGAAACGACCGTGAATTTAAACGCGACTCTCTTTTTTCAGATGATCGTGTTTTTCGTGCTGGGCTGGTTTACGATGAAATTCGTATGGCCTCCTCTCACGAAAGCAATGGATGACCGCCGTCAGAAAATTGCCGACGGCCTGGCGGCCGCCGACAAGGGCAAGGCCGATCTGGCCCAAGCCCAGGCGCGGATCAGCCTGATCGAGGCATCTGCAAAAACAGAAAACCATGCTCGCATGGTCGAGGCCGAGAAACAGGCCGCCGCTCTTATCGACCAGGCTCGTCGCGAAGGCGAAGCCGAGAAAGCGCGTATCGTTGCACAAGCCCAGCAGGACGCGGCCCAAGAGGTCCAGCGTGCGCGTGAAGGCTTGCGTGCCGATGTCGCCGTTCTAGCGGTCAAGGGTGCAGAGCAGATTCTCAAACGAGAAGTTGACGCACAGGCACACGCCGAGCTGCTTAACCAGCTCAAAGCTCAACTTTAAACTCGGGGCAAGCCATGGCTGAACTATCGACAATCGCCAGACCTTACGCCGAGGCGCTGTTTGCGACGGCACGCAACGACCAGGCTGGCCTGGCGTCGTGGTCGGATCTGGTGTCCGAGCTTGCTCATGTGGCAAGCCAGGGCGACGTGCGCGAGGCGCTGACCGATCCCAGGCTGAACACTGCCCAGCGTACCGAGCTGTTTACGGGTTTGATCAAGTCTGCGCTTTCGGCTCAGGCTCGCAACTTCATCGAACTGCTCGTCAGCAACAACCGCATTTTGGTTTTGCCGCAAATCGCCGAGCAATTCGAACAGTTGAAAAACCAGCAAGAAGGTACGGCGCTGGCACAGATCGTCAGTGCCTATCCGCTGGCCGACGATCAGGTCCAGCAGCTTGTGGCCGGGCTGGAGAAAAAGTTTGGCCTCAAATTGAAGCCGGCTGTCACGGTCGATGCCGATCTTATCGGCGGCGTGCGCGTGATCGTCGGCGACCAAGTACTTGATACTTCTGTGCAGGCCCAGTTGGCCCGCATGCGCGACACTCTGGCCGCCTGACGCGCGCCAGATAACAGGATTCCAGGAGTCTGAACATGCAACTTAACCCGTCAGAGATCAGCGAACTGCTCAAGAGCCGCATAGAAGGCCTGGGCGCGTCCACCGACGTACGTACGCAAGGCACGGTCGTTTCCGTGACCGACGGTATTACCCGCATCCACGGCCTGTCCGATGTGATGCAAGGCGAAATGCTTGAATTCCCGAATAACGTGTTCGGACTTGCGCTCAACCTCGAGCGCGATTCTGTAGGCGCGGTTATTTTGGGCGATTACACCGGCGTGTCCGAAGGCGACCCGGTCAAAACCACCGGTCGCATTCTTGAAGTGCCGGTTGGCCCCGAACTGCGCGGACGCGTAGTCGACGCGCTGGGCTCGCCCATCGACGGCAAGGGTCCCATCAACGCCAAGGCGACCGACATCATCGAAAAAGTGGCGCCCGGCGTCATTGCACGTAAATCGGTGTCCCAGCCTTTGCAAACAGGCATCAAGGCTATCGATTCCATGGTGCCTATCGGCCGTGGCCAGCGCGAACTTATCATTGGCGACCGCCAAACCGGTAAAACCGCTGTAGCCGTCGATACCATCATCAGCCAGAAAGGCAAGAACGTAACCTGCGTTTATGTTGCTATCGGCCAGAAGGCATCCACGATCAGCAACGTGGTGCGCAAGCTCGAAGAGTACGGCGCGCTCGAGTACACCATTATCGTTGCCGCCGCCGCGTCCGACTCCGCCGCCATGCAGTATCTGTCGGCCTACTCGGGTTGCACCATGGGCGAATACTTCCGTGATCGCGGCGAAGATGCCCTGATCATTTACGACGATCTGACCAAGCAAGCCTGGGCCTATCGTCAGGTATCCCTGTTGCTGCGCCGCCCGCCAGGCCGCGAAGCCTACCCTGGCGACGTGTTCTACCTGCACTCGCGCCTGCTTGAACGCGCTGCTCGTGTCAACGAAGAGTACGTCGAGAAATTCACCAACGGCGAAGTCAAGGGCAAGACTGGCTCGCTGACCGCGCTGCCTATCATCGAAACCCAGGCCGGCGACGTGTCCGCCTTCGTTCCGACCAACGTCATTTCCATTACCGACGGTCAGATCTTCCTGGAAACCGACTTGTTCAACGCCGGCGTTCGTCCCGCCATCAACGCCGGTATTTCGGTGTCGCGTGTCGGCGGCGCTGCGCAGACCAAGATCGTCAAGAAGATGTCCGGCGGTATTCGTACCGACTTGGCCCAGTACCGTGAGCTCGCCGCTTTCGCTCAGTTCGCCTCCGACCTTGACGACGCTACCCGCCGTCAGCTGGAACGCGGCAAGCGCGTGGTCGAACTGCTCAAGCAGCCTCAGTACCAGCCTTTGCAGGTCTGGGAACTTGGCGTGACCTTGTTCGCAGTCAACAACGGCTACCTCGACGACCTTGAAGTCGAACAGATCCTGAGCTTCGAAAAAGCGCTTAAAGATTACCTGAAGTCCAAGCACGAAGGATTGGTCCAGCGTATCGAAGACAGCAAGGAACTGTCCAAAGACGACGAGGCCGAACTGACAGCGGCTGTGCAGGAATTCAAAAAGCACGGTGCTTTTTAAGTTTGACTGGCGAGGGTGATGAAGCATTTGCTTCAGTATCCATACGTAGGGTGGGGCGCGCGCAAGCGGCCCCGCTATAACGCCCTTTCAGGAAAGAGCGATGGCCGGAATTAAGGAAATTCGAACCAAGATCAAGAGCGTGCAAAACACGCGCAAGATCACCAAAGCCATGGAGATGGTTGCAGCATCCAAAATGCGCAAGGCGCAAGACAGGATGCGTGCCGGCCGTCCCTATGCAACAAAGGTACGCGAGATCGCCGCCAATCTGATGCAGGCGCATCCCGATTACACGCATCCCTACATGATCGAACGCACCGACGTGCGCGCGGTGGGTATTGTCGTTGTCTCGACCGACAAAGGTCTGTGCGGCGGCTTGAACACCAACATCATGCGTCTTGTGCTGGCTCGTCTTAAAGAATTCGACCAGAAGGGTATTCGGGTTCAAACGACAGCATTGGGCAACAAGGGTGCCGGCGTTCTGACGCGTATTGGCGCCAATCTGGTGTCGCAGGAAGTGCAGCTGGGCGATACGCCCAACCTCGAACGCCTTATTGGCGCGATTAAGGTGCAGATCGATGACTTTATCGATGGCAAGATCGACGCCATCTATATAGCTACGAACCGCTTCGTGAACACCATGAAGCAGGATCCCAGCTTTATCCGCCTGCTGCCATTGCCCAGCGGCCTGGCCGATCCCTTTCAATCCGAAAGTGGTGCCGGCGATGCCGACGCGCCCAAATCGGATTACGGCTGGGATTACATCTACGAGCCCGACTCCAAGACCGTTATCGACGATTTGTTGATGCGATACGTAGAAGGCCTGGTGTATCAGGCCGTTGCGGAAAACATGGCTTCCGAGCAGTCCGCTCGTATGGTGGCCATGAAAGCAGCATCCGACAACGCCAAGAAAGTCATCGGCGACCTTGAACTGGTTTACAACAAAACCCGCCAAGCCGCCATTACCAAAGAAATTTCAGAAATCGTGGGGGGCGCTGCCGCTGTTTAAGCATTAACAGAAAGGCATCCCGTCAAAGATATTTAGCAAGGACTAAACATGAGCAACGGTACCATCGTTCAGTGCATCGGCGCCGTGGTGGATATTCAGTTCCCCCGCGACCGCATCCCAAAAATTTACGACGCGCTCAAACTCGTCGACACCAGCTCGGGTTTTGCCGAAGCCGGTCTTACTTTCGAAGTCCAGCAGCAACTGGGCGACGGCGTGGTGCGTACCATTGCCATGGGTTCCTCCGACGGCCTGCGCCGTGGCATGGAAGTGGCCAACTCGGGCGCACCTATCTCGGTACCCGTCGGTGAAGGCACCCTGGGACGCATCATGGACGTACTCGGTCGCCCGATCGACGAACGCGGCCCCATCCAAAGCGAAGAAGTTCGCGCCATTCACCAAGACGCGCCCAAGTTCGACGAGCTCTCACCTTCGGTCGAGCTGCTGGAAACCGGCATCAAGGTTATTGACCTGGTTTGCCCGTTCGCCAAGGGCGGTAAGGTCGGCCTGTTTGGCGGCGCCGGCGTGGGCAAGACCGTGAACATGCTGGAACTGATCAACAACATCGCCAAAGCGCACAGCGGTTTGTCGGTGTTTGCTGGTGTGGGCGAGCGTACTCGCGAAGGTAACGACTTCTACCACGAAATGGCTGAAGCCGGCGTCATTCAAATGGACAACCTGAAAGAGTCCAAAGTGGCCATGGTGTTCGGTCAGATGAACGAGCCTCCCGGCAACCGTCTGCGCGTTGCGCTGTCGGGCTTGACCATGGCTGAGAAATTCCGCGATGAAGGCCGCGACATTCTGTTCTTCGTCGACAACATCTATCGCTACACCTTGGCCGGTACGGAAGTTTCCGCTCTGCTGGGTCGTATGCCTTCCGCTGTGGGTTATCAGCCTACGCTGGCCGAAGAAATGGGCAAGCTGCAAGAGCGCATTACCTCGACCAAGACCGGTTCCATTACATCGATCCAGGCCGTTTACGTCCCTGCCGATGACTTGACCGACCCGTCGCCCGCAACGACCTTCCAGCACTTGGACTCCACCGTCGTGTTGTCGCGTGATATCGCCGCCCTGGGTATTTATCCCGCCGTCGATCCGCTCGACTCCACCAGCCGCCAGCTCGATCCACAGGTCGTGGGTGAAGAGCACTATGCAGTGGCTCGCGGCGTGCAGCAGACTTTGCAGCGCTACAAAGAATTGCGCGACATCATCGCCATTCTGGGTATGGACGAACTGTCTCCCGAAGACAAGCAGGCTGTTGCCCGCGCACGTAAAATCCAGCGCTTCCTGTCGCAGCCTTTCCACGTGGCCGAAGTCTTTACGGGTTCGCCCGGCAAATACGTTCCGCTGGCTGAAACCCTGCGCGGCTTCAAGATGATTGTCGACGGCGAAT
>DATCYE010000004.1:0-4462 GCA_036570485.1 Pusillimonas sp.
TTGGCTCACTTGCATGCCTTGTACTACGAAGGCAAGCTGACCCGCTCCACCGGCGGCGACGGCGTGATCCGGTTTAAGCGGGCATAGGCCGCGCTGCGATGAGCCGGTACGGTAATTTTCGATTGCACGCATGATTCCCGATTGGGTGTTGCAGGCCTTGCCATCGCTGCCGGTATTTGCCGTGCTGGCGGGGGCCACCTTCGCGGGTTGCCTTATGCGGGGCTTTACCGGCTTTGGGGCCGGCCTGCTAATGGCACCTATCTTTAGCCTGTTGATGCCTGCCACCACGGTACTGGTGGTTATTTTGTTGTTGACGCTGTTGACCACCATTCAGATGCTGCCCGATGCGCTGCGCATCGTCGATTGGAAGATGGTTCTGCGCCTGTTTCTGCCTTCCTTGTTGGGCCTGCCTGTGGGGCTGGCCACGCTCCATATACTGGACCCCGTCGTCATGCGCAAGACGGTGGCGGTGGTCGTTACCGTTGTCGCCGTGTTGATGCTGGCAGGCTGGTATTACAAGGGCCGACGGGGGCCGCTGCAAGACACCTTGACCGGCGCTGTCAGCGGATTCATGACTGCCATAGCGGGCATAGGCGGGCCGCCCATCATTCTTTATCTACTCTCCATACCTAGCCTATCGCCCAGCGTATTGCGATCAGTCTGCCTGGTGTATTTCAGCCTTGCTCAAGTGGCTACCCTGACGCCGCTGGCTATCGGCGGCAAGCTTAGTGTGGAGCATGTGGTTTACGTGGCAATTCTGCTGCCCGTATCCGTTCTTGCCAGCATGCTGGGTACAAGGCTGCACCGATGGGCGGTGAAGCGGCCGCAGAACCACATGCGAGTGGTATCTTTGTACGTGTTGCTGTTTACCGGCTTGGCCGCATTCTTTTTGTAGGACGGCCCTTGCGCGGTTCGGCGAAGGCTACCGCTCTAACGGTTCGACAGAGCCAGTTTCACGGCTAGTCCCAGGAAAACGATGCCGGCAACTCGATTAAGCACGCGTTGCGCACTTGCCGACTGTTGCATGCGCTCGCCCACGCTTCCGGAAAACCAGGCGATCAGGCCGAATATCAATAAGGTGGCAAGCATGAACAGTCCGCCCAGGCTGACTGTTTGCAAAGCCACCGATCCGCGCTCGGGCGTTGCGAATTGCGGCAAAAACGCCAGGAAAAACAGCGACACCTTGGGATTCGTCAGATTCATGACGATGCCGCGCCGATAGAGCAGAGCGGCGCTTTGCCGTAAGGGCTTCTCGTGACTGCTTGCATTGCCTTGCGCACGGAAGGCGCCCCAAGCCAAATACACCAGGTAGATTGCACCCGCCAGCTTCAGCACGGTGAAGGCAGTTTGCGATGTGGCGAACACCGCCGCCAGGCCCACCGCAACAGCCAGCGTATGCCCGATAAGGCCGGTGCACAGCCCGAACACCACAAACATGCCCGAACGCCGCCCCCACATGGCCGACTGCATCAGCACGAACAGATTATCCGGGCCCGGCGCCAGCGCCAGCAATATGGCGATACCGAAGAAAGAGAGCGCTACGTCGTAAGTCAGCATGATGGTCAGGCGCCAGATACATTATGATCGATACTTGAAATTCTAACGCTCATTGACGATCAGCCATGGCCAAATCCGCATCAGCACACCTGGACACCCTGCTACAGCACACCGGCACAGCCGAATTCGATCCCGTCACCGGAGCCGCCCCTGTTGCGCTTCCTTCCATGCGAACCAGCACCGTGCGCTTCCAGAATCTGGATGCACTAGACCGGACGCAGGCAGGCAAGGCCAAAGGCGAACGCAGCGTTACCTATGGCCGGATAGGCATGGACACCCATGCGGCCCTGGAAGACATATTCTGCCAGCTGGAAGGTGGCGAACGCGCCTTCCTGGCCTCTTCCGGCTTGGGCGCCATCACCCTGGCGCTGCTTAGTGTGTTGAACGCCAACGATCACGTGCTGGTTGCCGACTGCGCTTACGGACCCGTGCGCTATCTGGACAAGACCGTGCTGACGCGCATGAATATCGACGTGTCCTACGCCCGCGCCATCGTGTCCGAACTGGAAGCGCAACGACGGCCCAACACCCGCGTCCTGTACATCGAGTCGCCCGGATCCTTGCTGTTCGAAATGCTCGATATCCCCGCCCTGGCCGATTACGCGCGCAAGCACAAACTGATACTGATAGCCGACAACACCTGGGGTTCCGGCTACATATACCGCCCGCTGGACCTGGGCGCCGATATCTCGGTCGTGGCCGGCACTAAATACGTGGGTGGCCACTCCGACATGATGCTGGGCGCCGTCGTGGCCAACGATCCGGCCATCATCCAGAGCATCAACGACACCCATTACGCCATGGGCTACTCGATCAGCGCCGACGACGCCTGGCTGGCCATCCGCGGCGTGCGTACTCTGCCCATACGCATGAACCAAAGCGCACAAAACGCGCTGGAAGTATGCCGCTTCCTGGCCGCGCGCCCCGAAGTCGTACGCATCTACCATCCCGCCTTGCCGACCGACCCCGGCCATGCCCTGTGGCAGCGCGACTGCACCGGCTCCAACGGCATGTTGTCCGTCGAACTGAAGCTGAACCCAACTGCCGCCCGCCGTTTCGTCGACAGTCTTACCCTATTCGGTATCGGCTTCTCCTGGGGTGGTTTCGAAAGCCTGGTCCAACTCGTCGACCACGCCGCCTTGCAGCCCCACGGCTATTGGCAGCCCAACAACAACGCCGTCATCCGCTTGCACATAGGTCTGGAGTCCCCCACCGACCTCACCGCCGACCTCGCCCAGGCTCTGGACAACGCAGCAAGCTAGGCGGCACCGATCCTGTTTTTTCCAGCCTCTCTCCGGTGCAGATAAGCTCGGCGAGGCGCCTGGATAGAACAGGACTCTTTCAATCGGTACGTATCCTTTCAACAGGGCGTCCACTGGCATATAACCAAGGGAAACAGTCCTGTTTCGACCAAGGCTTGCGTCCCAAAACACCTTCCGTAAGGCGTCTGGTTCAAGGCGGGAAAGGGCGGTTACGCGCACGCCGGACAAATGACCCGAAACGGGGGCCAAAGAGGGCGCGCATGTTTGAACAAAAAAACCAGCCGGGGGCTGGTTTTTTGTGAGTTCGCACCCGACCCCGTTTCGGGTCGTTTGTTCGGGTAGTTCTGGCGGAGCCAGGACCGGAAGCGTCTAGCCCTGCCCCGCCTTGAACCAGACGCCGTTAAAGAACAAGATCAACGATCAAGCCGTTTACTTATTCACCATCTCCACCAGCTTCTGCGCCTCTTCTATCGTGCCTTCATAACTATTAGTCATCGTCGGCGAAGTCACATACTTTCCACCCACCGCAATACTAGGCGTGCCTTCGATCTTATAGACCTTGGCCAGCTCATTAGCCCGCATCACCTTCGACTTGATGCCGAACGAATTGAAAACATCCATGAACGCCTTGCGATCCACACCTTGGCTTGCCACCCAATCCGCAATCGCATCCGCATCGTAAATACGCTTGCGCTGCACATGTATCGTCTTGAAGACATCATCGTGCAAATCCAGGCGATTCATCGCCTCTAGCGAATAATAAAGCTTCTGCAAATCTTCCATGCTGGCATTGAATGCCACCGGCACCGGACGCAGCACCACATTATCCGGCAGCGTCTTGGCCCACTTCTGAACCAAAGGCTCGATCGCATTGCAATGCGGGCACGTATAGGCAAAGAACTCCAGAACCTCGATCTTTCCGCTAGTGTCGGAAGGCTGAGCCGGATCAACCACCACATAGCGGTCGGCGGCCTGAGCTTGCATGGCCGGTACAAACATTGCTGCCGAGCCGACGGCAAGAACAGCAATAGTGCGTAAGAACAGATGTTTAAGCGACATAATATTTTCCAGGACAAGCAAAAGACAGTAAGACTGCAAACAAGATAACAAGTTCAGCCAGATTGCGCCATTTACGGCCGTACTACCGAAGAATCGATTTTTTCGGCACCCAAGCGTGCCCGCGAGCGGTTCATCTCGTCTATGCCCTTGAAGGGGCCCACCCGCACGCGATTCACCGTGGTGCCATTCACTTGAGCTTTCTGCACTTGAGCCGGCAGCCCAAGCAGCAATATCCGCGCTTTCATCGCTTCAGCATCGTTTTCCGAGCGGAAAGCGCCTGCTTGTAGATAATAGGTCGTCTGAGCACCCGCAGCGGCCACTGGCGGCTTGGCAGGTGGTTCCGTACCCGGAGGCAGCTTGGCAGCCGGGGCGGCCGGAGCCGTTGGAGCCGTCGGAGCTGCGGCGGGAGGCGCGCTGGCCGGCTTGCCGCCATTGCCCAGGCTGGCAATAAGATCACCGATATTGTCTTGCGCAGGAGCGCCGCCCGTGCCGGGCAGCGGCGTGGGCGCGGTGGCGGTCGGCCCTGTCGGCTGCGCACCCGCCGCGCCACCCTTGCCGTACAGGCCGATATTGGGATCGGGCGC
>DATCYE010000005.1:0-2210 GCA_036570485.1 Pusillimonas sp.
GTTTTCGCTCATCGGGAAATGGCCCAGCTCTCGCATGATGGCCACCTTTGCGCCCGGAATCGATTCGGCCGTGCGCAAGGTGTCTTCAGGCGAGCACGAAAAATCGTATTCGCCTGTCAGTAAATACAAGGGGCAGATATCGCTGCGGATACCGTTCAGGCGCCCACGCAGATCGCTGTCGACCCGATAGAAATACAGATCGCCCTTGAACACGCCCGGACCGCTCTGCATGTACTGCCAAAGGGTCTCATGGCGATGAATGTCTGGCGACTGGGGCGCGATCAGCCCAGACACCAGCGCAGCGCAAACCTCGCCGCCATGCACATCGCCGCGATGCAGCCACGAGGTGTCATACCAGGGTTTTTGGTAGTCCGCCCCTTCCACGCCAATGAGTGCCCGGAATTTATCCGAGTGCGCATTCGCCAAGTGCAGCACGATACGTCCGCCAATCGAACACCCGATCAAAGCGGGCTTATCCAGCGCGAGCGCGTTGCAGAATGCCAGTATCGTTTCAACGTAAAGCTCCGTCGTCAGTCGATACTCCTCGTCCTGCCATCCTTCGGGCGGATAAGACTTCCCATGCCAGGGCATGTCGAAAGCAAGAACCCGATAGCGCGATGTGATTTCGGGATCGCAAAGCATATGACGGTATTGCCGGTTATCGGCGCCAGCCGTATGCAGGCAGACCAGTGGAATACCCGATCCCGCTTCTTCGACATAAATGCGGCATTTACGACCGGCCACATCGAACGAAAGATAACGCCCGACTATGGGCTCGAAAGTCGTAGTCATGCCTGCTTCTCCCGTCCGACGGCTAGCAAATCCTTGATGTATTGCAAATTGGCCATGAAGGGATACAGATTCCCCTCGATGGCCATGTCGCCGCTGCGCGTCAACGCAAAAATGTCGTGACTGCCTGGGCTCGGTACCGCTTGCCAAAATCGAAGCCACGCATCCGCAGCAGCCTTGATCGAAAAATCAAAGCTTGCCAAAGGGGCCAATGTGGCAATCTCGGCCACATCAATTACCTTGCCTTGTCGGATACGGGTACGCAGGCCAACATGCCCAAACTGCACAAGAAACGTGATATCAACCTGGCGTTGACGCTCGAACGATCGAGCCCGACTCGTGAATGTTTGTGCAAGTTCCAGATCGCGCACGGAATCCGCGGGCTGCGCCGCGTGGCTCCCTTCCATTTCAGAGATAACAGCCATCTCGTCTCCAGCTACTTGTTTATACTTATGTTCTTTTAGACAGAACAATTATTCTTTCAGAAAGAATATTCTATACAAGCATGTTTGCAAATGTCAACGAGGCTTTATCAATCACGTGCAGCTGAGCCTGACCTGGGCTTAGCCTGCCATCAGCGATACGAAGACGATCTCCCGGCGCGGCACGAGCAATCCCGGCTCCGTTTCAACCCAAAAAATCACTGACATGAAAAAAGTAAATCGTATAAGCTTCAATTAACTTTCCAGCCAAGGCCGCCCCGCCGCCCATATGGCACCGCGCCGAATCAGGTCAATCATCATGCAACAGCTATGGGATATCTCGCCGCCGGTTTCGGCGCAATCCCCGGTCTTTCCCGGAGACACGCCATACAGCCGGCAATGGAATGCCACTATCGGCCCGCAATGCCCGGTCAATGTCAGCCAGATCACGCTGTCGCCGCATGTCGGCGCCCATGCCGACGCGCCTTTGCATTACAGCAAGCAAGGGGCCGCCATCGGTCAGCTTGGGCTGGAGCCTTTCCTGGGCCCCTGCCGCGTCATCCACGTATTGAATGGACGGCCTTTGATTGCCGTGGACGACCTGCTGCCTTTCCTGGAGCAGGCCCCGCCACGCATACTGGTGCGCACCTGCGAACAGGCCAACATCGCCGCCTGGAGCGATGACTTCACCGCCTTCGCTCCCGAAACCATAGAATTGCTTGCCCGGCGCGGTGTCCTGCTTATCGGCCTGGACACCCCCAGCATCGATCCGGCCGACAGCAAGACTCTGGACAGCCACCAAACCATACTGAAGCACGATATACGCGTACTCGAAAACCTGGTCCTGGACCAAGTCTCCGCCGGCGACTATGAACTTATCGCCCTTCCCCTGGCGCTGGCCGACGCCGACGCCAGCCCCGTCCGGGCCATCCTGCGCAGCCTGCCGGCCACTTCTTGAATATCGCCCGACATGAGCAAACCTCACCACGAACCCGACGG
>DATCYE010000006.1:0-5303 GCA_036570485.1 Pusillimonas sp.
TTGGGCACCCCGAAGACCAGTTCGTCTATCCCTATGCCGGGCATAAGGCCGCGTTCGGCGGCCAGCCGCTGATTGGTGGCGTTATCCAACGCGAACAGATCGGCCAGATGATCGGGGCTGTCGGCCAGCGGCGCCAGCACGGAATCTTCGGCGTCGGCAAAGCGCGAAGGCAGCAATCGGCAGGTATCGTGCTGCCTTATTTGCGACAGGGGCGGCAGGCGCATTAGTGTCCTGTTTGGTTAGTTGTGCACTTATATATATGAATTAGCCAAACGGGACACTAGACACCGCCCCGACGCGCATCCAGCAATTGCCGGACTGTTTGCATGGCCAGCAGCCCCCCTTTTTGCATGTAATCCAGCGGGGTCTTGCCCTTGAAGATAATGTTGCGGTTGGGCATGCCCACCCATTGGTCGGCCAGTTCGTCGCCATACAGAATATGCAAGGCTTTGTAGATACCCAGCAAGTACGAAATACGTGTGATGCGGTCGACTTCCAGCATGCGCTGGGGCTTTTTCTTCCATTCGTAGAATGCGCTGCTGGATAAGCCGCCCAACAAATTGCAGGCTTCTTCATCACGCAGCTTCCAGGCATCGGACAGCTTGAAAAAACCCTTTAGCGCAGCCCCGGACAGACGCTCGCGCGTGGGCCTGTCGTTCAGGTCGACCACTGCAGCCGGTTCAAAGCGGCTAAGAGGATAAGCGTAGGCCAGGTTCATGATGAACTCCTTTTATGGATATTTTACACTCCATTTATGGATATTTCATCCTTCCCATAAGATGGGCCTGTTTTAAAGGCCGATATTCGGCTTATAGCCTCCGCGCATAATGCGCGGGAGCTATAAACATTGGCGAAAGTAATCGTTCCACTTCCCTTGCGGCATCCGTAGTCTAGAGCCTGGTCACAAGCCGCTCATAAACAAAGGATGCAAGCATGGCATTACCCACTATTCTGAAAACCCTTGTCGTCGCCGGTATCTTCGTCGCCCAGGCCGCCCAGGCGGCGGAGATTTCGCTGTTGAATGTTTCCTACGATCCCACCCGCGAACTCTATCGGGAATTCAACCAGGCTTTTGCGAAAGAATGGCAAGCCAGGACCGGCGATATCGTCACTATCAAACAGTCGCATGGCGGTTCGGGCAAGCAGGCACGTTCAGTGATCGACGGGCTGGATGCCGACGTCGTGACGCTGGCCCTGGCGTCGGACATCGACGCCATCGCCGCCCGCGGCGCCCTCAAGCCCGGCTGGCAAAAACAGTTCGCCCTGAACAGCTCTCCTTACACCTCGACCATCGTTTTTCTGGTGCGCAAGGGCAACCCCAAGCACATCAAAGACTGGAATGATCTGATCAAGCCGGGCGTGTCCATCATCACGCCGAACCCGAAGACCTCGGGCGGTGCGCGCTGGAATTATCTGGCCGCCTGGGGCTATGCCCTGGGGCTGCCGGGTGCAAATGAAGAAAGCGCCAAGAAATTCGTGGGCCAGTTGTTCAGGCAGGTTCCGGTACTGGATTCCGGCGCGCGCGGATCGACCACCACCTTTGTTGAACGAGGCATAGGAGATGTGCTGCTGGCCTGGGAGAACGAAGCGCTGCTGGCGATCAAGGAGTTGGGTCCGGACAAGGTGGAGATCGTTGCCCCTTCCGTCAGCATTCTGGCCGAGCCGCCCGTCGCCATCGTGGACAAGACCGTCGACAAGAAGGGCACGCGCCAGGTGGCCGAGGCTTACTTGCAATACTTGTATACGGACCAGGGCCAGGAGATTGCCGGCAAGAATTATTACCGGCCCACCTCGGAAAAAATCGTCGCGAAGTACGCGGCGCAATATCCGAAGATAAAGCTGTTCACCATCGAGGAGGTGGCGGGCGGATGGGCCAAGGCGCAAAAGTATCACTTCGGCGATGGCGGGATTTTCGACCAGATTTATCAGTCGGCACGCAAGTAGTCGGCCGCCAACGTCACCACGGCGCCGTCCCCATCCATCATGCATGAGTGATTCTATGTTCAGCATCGCCCTTCCCCTAGCGCGCAGCCCCAGGCCGTTCCGGGTCATACCCGGCTTTGGCATTACCCTGGGCTTCACCCTGCTTTATTTGTCCCTGCTTGTCCTGATCCCCTTGTCGGCCGTCTTCCTGAAGACATTCACCCTGGCATGGGAGGGCTTTTGGCAGGCCGTTACCTCGCCCCGCGTGATCGCTTCGTACCGGCTAAGCTTTGGCGTTTCCTTCCTGGCTGCAGCCGTCAACCTGGTTTTTGGAGCCATCGTGGCCTGGGTGCTGGTGCGCTACCGCTTTCCCGGCAAGAAGCTGGTGGATGCACTGGTGGACCTGCCCTTTGCCCTGCCTACCGCCGTGGCCGGTATCGCCCTGACGGCGCTGTACGCGCCCAATGGCTGGCTGGGGCGCTATCTTGAGCTTGTGGGCTTGAAGGTGGCATTCACCCCACTGGGCGTGCTGGTGGCGCTTACTTTCATAGGCATGCCTTTTGTCGTGCGCACCGTACAGCCGGTTTTGGAAGAAGCGGAACAAGAGCTGGAAGAGGCCGCGGCCAGCCTGGGCGCCAATCGCCTGCAGACTTTTCTGCGGGTGGTCTTCCCGACCATGCTGCCGGCCCTGCTGACCGGCTTTGCCATGGCGTTCGCCCGCGCCACGGGGGAATACGGTTCGGTCATCTTCATCGCCGGGAATATGCCGATGGTGTCGGAGATCACTCCCCTGCTGATCGTGACCAAGCTGGAACAGTACGACTATGCGGGCGCCACCGCTATTGCGGTAGTCATGCTGTCGATCTCGTTTGCGCTGCTATTGGCCATTAACCTGCTGCAAGCCTGGACATGTCGCGGCAGCCAGGCTGCCAGGAGCTGACATGAGCCCCCTGAACAACACCCTTGTTGCAGAGGCCGGCGCTTCTTCCAGAGGCGTCCCTGCTGCCGGAGCGCCGGCGGTCGGTCTTCAGCATACGAACACCATCCGTGCCCCTGCGGCAACGCTGGAGCCGCTCTGGGTGCGCCGCCTGTTGATGCTCGCCGCCTTCCTTTTTCTTGGGCTTTTCCTGTTCGTGCCCCTATTCGCCGTCTTTGCCGAAGCCTTCCGCAAGGGCTGGGATGCCTACATTGCCGCCATCGTCGAACCGGACGCGCTGGCGGCGATCAGGCTTACCCTGCTGACCGCTGCCATTGCCGTCCCGCTCAATCTGGTATTTGGCGTATCCGCTGCCTGGTGCATCGCCAAGTTCGACTTTCGCGGCAAGAACCTGCTGATTACTCTTATCGACCTGCCCTTCTCGGTGTCTCCTGTGATTTCGGGACTGATCTACGTGCTGATATTCGGCGCCCAGGGATGGATGGGTGAATGGCTGTACCAGCACGACATCAAGATACTTTTTGCCGTGCCCGGCATCGTGCTGGCCACCGTCTTTGTCACTTTTCCCTTTGTCGCCCGCGAATTGATACCCCTGATGCAATCGCAAGGCAGCGAAGAGGAAGAAGCCGCCCTGGTGCTGGGTGCCACGGGTTGGCAAACCTTCCTGCGCGTTACGCTGCCCAACATCAAATGGGGCCTGCTCTATGGCGTGATTCTTTGCAATGCGCGCGCCATGGGCGAGTTCGGTGCGGTGTCTGTGGTGTCCGGCCATATCCGCGGCCTGACCAACACCATTCCGCTGCATGTGGAAATTCTATACAACGAATACAACTTTTCAGCGGCCTTCGCCGTGGCTTCGCTGCTGGCGCTGCTGGCTCTGGCGACGCTGGCCCTGAAGTCGTGGGTCGAATGGCGGACCCACCGCGCTACGCCCTTGTACGTCACCCGGGAGTATTGATCATGAGCATAGAAGTCCGCAGTATACAAAAACGGTTCGGCGGCTTCACCGCCCTGGACAATGTGTCCTTGAAGTTTCCCGACGGCAAGCTGACGGCCCTGCTGGGCCCTTCGGGCTGCGGCAAAACCACTTTGCTGCGCATTATCGCGGGCCTGGAACACCCCGATTCCGGGGAAATACTGTTGAACGGCGAAAGCGCCACCGAACGCCATGTGCGTGAACGGCAGGTGGGCTTTGTATTTCAGCATTACGCCTTGTTCAAGCACATGAGCGTGTTCGAGAACATTGCCTTCGGGCTGCGCGTGAAGCCGCGCAAGGAGCGCCTGTCCAAGGACGCTATCCATGAGAAAGTCACCCGGCTGCTGGAGCTGGTGCAACTGGACTGGATTGCCGATCGCAAGCCCTCTGCGCTGTCGGGCGGGCAGCGCCAGCGCATCGCACTGGCGCGGGCTCTGGCCGTCGAGCCGCGAGTATTGCTGCTGGACGAACCCTTTGGGGCGCTGGACGCCAAGGTGCGCAAGGATCTGCGGCGCTGGCTGCGGCGCTTGCACGACGAATTGCGGGTCAGCAGCATCTTCGTCACCCACGACCAGGAAGAGGCTTTGGAAGTGGCCGATGAGATCGTCGTGATGAACCAGGGCAAGGTCGAGCAGATCGGCGCGCCGGCCCAGGTCTACAAGCAGCCCGCCACGCCTTTCGTCTATGGATTCCTGGGGCATGTCAACCTGTTTCATGGCCGTATCCGCGATGGCCTGCTGGAAACGGGCGACTCCTTGCTGGCAGCCCCTGGCCATCGAGACTCAAACGGCGTGCAAGGTACTGCTTATGTGCGGCCGCACGATATCGAAATCGACCGCTATAAGCCCGACGCCCAGGGCATCGTCGTGCAACTGGAGCGTTTTCACGCCATAGGCCCGCTGGCGCAGCTGGAGCTTAAACGGGCCGACACGTCGGAACGAATCGAAGCCGTGATTTCAGCCGAACGGTTTTCGCAATTGCAGTTGAAGGAAAACGAAACGTTAATAGCCCGGCCCAGGCAATTGCATATCTTTGCCGATCAAATCGCCTGACATGCCTGCCTGGTCTTGCCTGCCTTGCGCGGGCCGGCATCAAGGCGGGCGGCATTACTGTGCCAGCAACACCACGCCGGCGACGATCACGGCGCAGCCCAGCACCCGCGCGGCCGAAGCTTTTTCCTTCAATATGAAAAAGCCGGCCACCGTGGCGATCATCAACGAGGTTTCGCGCAGCGGCGCCACCAGACTGACCGGAGCGCCCCGTTGCAAAGCATAGAGCACCAGAATGTAGGCCATGGGCGACAAGGCTCCCACCGCCAGCGCGTAGCCCCACTTTCCCCGCATCTGGGTCATCATGTCCGCGCGGCGCACCCAGGCCCTGGGCGCCATGATCAGCGCATTGCCGGTCGCGGATAGCCAGTCCAGGATGACCGGCGCCACCAGCAAAACCTTTACGCTATAGGCATCC
>DATCYE010000007.1:0-6003 GCA_036570485.1 Pusillimonas sp.
TGAAACCGGTGTACGCAGCGCCTCGGTCACCGAGGCGCAAGCCGTGCAAAGCCTGGAGCCATCCGCAGTGGCTGCGATGCCTGCGGTAGATGCGCAGGCCGTACTGGCCAATCTGGAAAACCCGTCTTTTACCGTAGTCGATGCGCGTGCCGCGAATCGTTATCGCGGCGAAACCGAACCCATGGATCCCGTAGCCGGCCATATTCCAGGGGCTCTGAATCGCCCCAGCTCCTTGAATGTCGGCGACGATGGCCGATTCAAGGCGCCCGCTGAATTGCGCGCCGAGTTCGAGGCCTTGCTGGACGGGCGTCCGGCCACGCAGATCGTGCATCAATGCGGATCGGGCATCACCGCCTGCCATAACCTTTTTTCCATGGAGCTGGCCGGCTTGAACGGTTCGGCTTTGTATCCGGGTTCCTGGAGCGAGTGGTGTAGTGATTCCACCCGCCCAGTGGCAAGAATATAGCCCCTACGCCGCGTCGGCCATCATGCGCTGGTACCACTCATGGAAGTGCCGCATGCCGTCTTCCATGGGTGATTGGTAGGGGCCGGTCTCGTTGACGCCCCGTCGCATCAACGCGCGGCGGCCGGCATCCATGCGTTCGGCGATTTCGTCGTCTTCAATGGCTGTTTCCATGTAGGCCGCGCGTTGGGCCAGCACGAACTCGCGTTCGAAGGCGACGATGTCTTCGGGGTAGTAGAACTCGACGATGTTCACGGTTTCCTGAGGGCTGACCGGATGCAGCGTCGATAGCACGACGACATGAGGATAGAGCTCTATCATGTGCGTCGGAAAATAAGTGACCCAAACCGCCCCGAAACCGGGTTCCTGGCCCCCACGGTAGTCCAGCAGCCTGTCGTGCCATTGCCGGTATACGTCGCTGCCGGGCTGGCTAAGTGATTTGTGCACCCCAACGCGCTGCGAGCTGTACCAGTCCGAGAACTCCCAGCTAAGGTCTTCGCACGTGACGAACTTGCCCAAGCCGGGATGGAAAGGCCCCACATGGTAGTCTTCCAGGTAAACCTCGATAAAGGTTTTCCAGTTGTAGCGGCACGAATGGACTTCGACATGATCCAGTACATAGTCAGCGAAGTCGAATTCGGGCTGCTTGAATAAAGCGGCCATGTCTTGTGCGGGATTGCGTGGCCCTTCGAACAACAAGCCATGGCAGTTCTTCAGGGTGTAGCGCTGCAGGTCCATGCAAGGTGTCTTGGGGAACTGCGGCGCGCCGATCAGCTTGCCCTGCTTGCTGTAGGTCCAGCGATGCACGGGGCACACGATGTTTCCGCCCGTATCGCGCAAATTGCCGTGTCCATTGCCTGCGCCGCTTACGTTGCCGGCCTGGCCGCCCAACATAATGGCTTGCCGGTGACGGCAGACATTGGACATCAGCTCTACGCCATCGGCGCCGCGCACCAGTACGCGGCCGGCATGCTCTTGCGGCAGAGTGCGCCAGTCGCCTGGGTCGGGCACCAGTTTTTCGTGTCCGATGTAGAGTGCTGAATTCTTGAAAATGCGTTCTTGCTCTTGGGCAAAAACGGCTTCGTCAAAGTAGCTGTCAACTGACAGTTGCGCTTGCGCCAGCGCGAAATGCGCTTCCCGACCGATGTCGGTCATGGTTCCCCCCGCCGCGATGAAACCGGGATGTGCGTGGCGATCCCGGTGCGAAGAAAAAACGGACTGGCCGATGAGATTTTAAAGAGGGCGATTGTACTCCAGTTTTCCTACCCAGGAACAAGGGGGAAGCGTCGTGTTTGGGCAGGCATTTCCCGCTTCTCGTACAATTTGTGCAAGATGCAAACCGGCGTGGCATAGCTGCGCACTGATTTTTTCTGGAACCTACTCATGAACGACGCAAACACCGGCGCTACGCCTGCCGCCAGCGCCCAGGCCGACAGCAAGGCAGCGTTGCCGCAGGATTTTGAAACCGCCCTGGCGCAGCTTGAATCGCTGGTCTCGCAAATGGAAAGCGGCACCTTGCCGCTCGATCAGTCGTTGACCGCTTACGAGCAGGGCGTCGAGCTTGCCAAAATATGCCAGCGCCGCCTGGATCAGGCCGAGCAGCAGGTCAAGGTGTTGCAAGACAATCTGCTTAAACCCCTGGCCGATATCGACGGCGCCGAGGAGTAGGCATGGGGAGCGGAGCGCTTGATTTTCCGGCCTGGCTGGCCGAACGCGTGCAGCATGTCGAAAGCGTGCTCGACCAGTTGCTGCCCCCTGCCACGACCGAGCCGGAAAACCTGCACGAGGCCATGCGTTATGCGGTACTGGGTCCGGGCAAGCGTGTGCGCGCCGCGCTGGTCTACGCGGCCGGCCAAGCCTCGCTGCAATCGGGCACCGCTGCATCTGCGCAGGAAATCGCTCTGGAGCACGCCGCAGCCGCAGTCGAACTGATACACGCCTATTCTCTGGTGCACGACGACCTGCCTTGTATGGACGACGACGCCTTGCGTCGCGGTCGCCCCACGGTTCATGTGCGCTACGACGAAGCCACCGCTATGCTGGCCGGTGATGCTTTGCAGCCGCTGGCTTTCGAATTGCTGGCCATGATGCCGATTGCGCCGGCCCTGGTCGTGCAGGCATCGCAGTTGCTGGCGCGTTCTGCGGGCAGCCTGGGGATGGTCGGCGGGCAGGCCATCGATTGCGGCAGTGTGGGTCTGATCCTGAGCGATATCCAGTTACAACAGATGCACAGCATGAAAACAGGCGCCATGCTCGAAGCCAGCGTTCTTTTGGGGGGCATTGTCGCCGGTGCCGGGTCGTCTGCAAGACAAGGCCTGGAAAGTTATGCGACGGCGGTCGGGCTGGCGTTCCAGGTGGTCGACGATATTCTGGACGTTACCTCGGATACTGCTACGCTGGGCAAAACCGCCGGCAAGGACGCCGCCGACAACAAACCCACTTATGTGTCCATAATGGGCCTGGACGGAGCGCGCAGTCTGTTGCAGTCGCTGCATGCCCAGGCCCATGCGGCGCTCTTGCACTTGGGACCGGCGGCCGGCCGACTGGCCGATATCGCCGATTACATCGTCGGGCGCGACCGCTGAGCCTGTTTCGCCTTGTTTATGCGCTGCCGTCGCCGACAGCCTAAAATGCAGTTTGCACCCAAATTCCAGACCTGTATGCCTACCGTTACACTCGAACATATCAATACGCCAGCCGATTTACGCTCGCTGGATCGCACCGAACTTAAAGAGGTCGCCGTCCAGTTGCGCGAGTTCGTCTTGCAGTCGGTGTCGAAAACGGGCGGCCACCTGTCGTCCAATCTGGGCACGGTGGAATTGACCATCGCCTTGCATCACGTATTCAACACACCCGATGATCGTTTGGTATGGGACGTGGGCCACCAGTCGTACCCGCATAAAATTCTTACCGGCCGACGCGACCGCATGGCGCAGTTGCGCCAGCAGGGCGGCATCTCTGGCTTTCCCAAGCGCAGCGAGTCCGAATACGACGCCTTCGGCACCGCGCACTCGTCAACGTCCATCTCGGCAGTGCTGGGCATGGCGGTGGCTTCGCGCAACGCCGGCCTTGACCAGCGGCAGCACATCGCCGTTATCGGCGATGGCTCCATGACGGCAGGCATGGCCTTCGAGGCGCTGAACAATGCCGGCGTGACGCCCGACGTCAATGTGCTGGTCGTGCTCAATGACAACGACATGTCGATCTCCCCGCCGGTGGGTGCCTTGAATCGCTACCTTGCGCGCTTGTTGTCAGGTGGCTTCTACGCCGCCGCCAAGAATGTCGGGCGGGCTGTCCTGCAACATGTGCCGCCTATGCTCGAGCTGGCGCGTCGCTTCGAGGGGCATGCCAAGGGCATGGTGTCGCCAGCCACGCTGTTCGAGGAATTGGGTTTCAATTACGTTGGTCCTATCGATGGTCACGATCTGGACGCCTTGGTGCCTACGCTGGAAAACCTGAAACAGCTGGGCGGTCTGCAGTTCCTGCATGTGGTTACCAAGAAAGGCCAGGGCTACAAATTGGCCGAAGCCGATCCAGTGCTTTATCATGGTCCGGGTAAATTCGACCCCAGCGTGGGCATTCAGAAATCCAAGGCGCCTGCCAAACAGACTTTCACCCAGGTATTCGGGCATTGGCTGTGCGACATGGCTCAGGCCGATGGCCGCCTGGTCGGTATTACGCCGGCCATGCGCGAAGGCAGCGGCCTGGTCGAATTCGAGCAGCGCTTTCCGACTCGCTATTTTGATGTCGGCATCGCTGAACAACACGCCGTCACCTTCGCCGCCGGCCTGGCCTGCGAAGGGCAGAAGCCGGTGGTCGCCATCTATTCCACTTTCTTGCAGCGCGGCTACGACCAACTCATACACGATGTGGCATTGCAAAATCTGGATGTCACGTTCGCCCTGGACCGTGCCGGCATCGTCGGCGCCGATGGCGCCACCCATGCCGGCAATTACGACATTGCCTTTTTGCGTTGCATTCCCAATATGGTGGTGGCCACACCGTCCGACGAAAACGAGACGCGCCTGCTGCTTAGCACCTGTTACCGTCATTCGGGTCCCGCATCGGTGCGTTACCCGCGCGGCGCGGGCTGTGGCGCCACGGTGCATGAAGGGCTGGACGAGGTCGAGCTGGGCAAGGGGGTCGTTCGCCGCCAGGGCAAAAATATCGCCATACTGGCTTTTGGCACCTTGGCCACTGCGGCGCAGCAGGCCGCCCAGGCGCTTGATGCAACTGTGGTCGATATGCGCTTCGTCAAGCCGCTTGACGAAGCCCTGCTGCAAAGCCTGGCCGATACGCACCAGGCCTTTGTTACGATCGAGGATGCCTCTGTCATGGGCGGAGCCGGTAGTGCGGTACTGGAATTCTTCAGCCGTCAGGGCATAGCCGCGCCGGTGTTGCTGTTGGGCCTACCCGACCGTTTTGTCGATCATGGCGAGCAGGCGGCTATTCTTTCCGAGCTTGGGCTGGATGCTGTGGGCATTGAGCGCTCGGTGCGGGAACGTTTTGCCGATCTGGTGCATCCAATAGATGTGCCGCCAGCGGGACTTGCGGTAAAGTAACAACGATTCCAATACCTTTAGGGCTTAGATTTCATGAACATACTGATTGATTCTGCTATTGCCATGCCGGACGTGCAGAGCAGCGTCGATACTCGTCATATTGCCATTCAGCGCGTCGGTGTCCGCGGTGTGCGTCACCCCATGCTTATTGCCGGGGCCGATGGTTCGCCGCAGCCCACCGTGGCAAGCTGGGAACTTACCGTGGCTTTGCCGGGCGACGAAAAAGGAACCCACATGTCGCGTTTCGTGGCGCTGCTCGAGCAGTATCGCCAGACGCCCATGACGCCGGCGCTGTTTTGCGCCATGGCCCAGGACATGCTGCCTTTGCTCAATGCCCAGAAGGGCGACATTGCCGCGACTTTTCCTTATTTCCTGACCAAGACCGCGCCGGTTTCCGGGGTGTCCAGCCTGATGGACTACGAAGTCAAATGGTTGGCCCGGGCGCAAGATTCCGCTAAAGCCGGTTTTGCTTTGTCTGTGCTGGTGCCTGTAACCAGCCTGTGCCCATGCTCCAAGGCTATATCCCAGTACGGTGCCCACAACCAGCGCTCGCATGTCACGGTCGAGATCGAATATCAAGACCCGTCGCAGGTCGATGTCGATGCCCTTATCCGCGCCATCGAACAGCAGGCATCGTGCGAGCTGTGGGGCTTGTTAAAGCGCAGCGACGAAAAATTCGTTACCGAGCGCGCCTACGAAAACCCCAAATTCGTGGAAGATCTGGTTCGCGACGTGGCCGAGCACCTGCAAGGGCTGGCCGGCGTGAGCAGTTTCCGCGTCACCGCCGAGAACTTCGAGTCCATACACAACCATTCCGCCTACGCTGTCATCGAAGGCTAAGGGTGGGGTTTGTTGATTCTTGCTGGCGTTCTTCTTAAGTTCTTAAGGGCTGCTGCGGCTTAGGCTGGCCTTCCCTTGGTTTCTTGCGCGCCGCAGTGGGCGGATCGTGGCCGTGCTCCCGATCGCTGCGGCCCTTCG
>DATCYE010000008.1:0-1932 GCA_036570485.1 Pusillimonas sp.
GAGCCAGGCCCAGCGAGGGTTCGTCGATGATCAGCACACGCGGATCGGCCATCAGGCCGCGCCCCATGGCCAGCATCTGGGCCTCGCCGCCCGACAGCGTGCCGGCAGGTAAATTGCGCCGCTCGCGCAGGCGCGGAAACATGTCGTAAGCCTTATCGCACTGGCTGCGCGCAGCGGCACGATGGCTCTTGGAGAAAGCCCCAAGCATCAGGTTTTCTTCTATGGTCATGTCCTTGAAGATCATTCGTCCTTCTGGAATCATGACGACACCCAGATCGGGCATCTTCCAGGTGGGTGTGCCGTCCAGCGGCCGGCCGTCCAGGCGTACCGCACCTTGCGTCAGCGGCACCAGGCCCATGATGGCGCGCAGCAGGGTGGTTTTCCCGGCGCCATTGGGGCCGATAATGGTGGTCAGTTCGCCCGGCCGTATGGCTACCGACACGTCCCACAGAATGTTGATTGCTCCATAGCCGGCACGTATGCCTTCTACTTCTATCATGCCTGGCCTCCGGTATAGCTGCGCACCACTTCGGGGTTGCTGAACACTTCGTCGGGCGTTCCCAATGCAATCAACCGGCCGAAGTCCAGCGCGGCCACGCGGTCGCATAAGCGGCTGATGGTTTCAATGTCATGCTCGATAATCAAAATGCCCACGTTGAACTGTTTATGCAGCTGTTGCAGCATTTTCATGAAGCGCCGCTTGCCGGTGGTTTCCAGGCCCGCCAACACTTCATCCAGCAAAAGCAGTTTGGGATCGGTGGACAGGGCCTTGGCGATTTCCAGGGCCTTGAGCTCGGTCAGGGCCAGCTCGCTTGCCGCGTTGCTATCCGCACGCCCTGCCAGGTTGGTAAAGTCCAGCACCTGTTCAATGCGTTCCGGATCGACCCGCCCGGTAGCGAAGCGCTGCGCCACCACCAGGTTTTCGCGCACGGTCAGTTCATGCAAGGGCTGCGGTATCTGGAAGGTTCGGCCTATGCCCATGCGCGCGCGCCGGTGCAGGGGCAGGTCGCCCAAGCTGACCGAATCGAAGGCCATGCGCCCGCCCGATGGCCGCACCAGGCCCGACACGGCATTGAACAGAGTTGTCTTGCCGGCGCCATTGGGCCCGACCAGGCCCACGACTTCTTGTCGACCGGCGGCAAACGTCACGGCATCGACCGCCGTCAAGCCGCCAAAACGCACCGTGAGTGCTTCAAGCTCCAGCATGTTTTCTCCTGGAAGGCTTGCGCAGCAAGGGCAGCAAGCCTCGCGGACTGAAAATGATCATGGCCACCAGCAGGCCGCCCAGTATCAGTTGATGGCCCGAAGGAATCAAGTTCTTGAATATCAGCTGATCGACCAGATAGACGGTCAAGGCGCCGATCACCGGCCCCCACAGCGTACGGTAGCCGCCGAATATCGCAGCAATAATGGGCAAGGTCACCCATACGCCGTTGAAAGCGTAATCGGGTTCTAGAAAACTGATGTAATGCACGTTGAACGCCCCCACCACACCCGTCATGAACGCCGACACGAACAGCATCAGTGCTTTCAGCAAAGTGCTGTTCACGCCTATGACCCGGGTTGCATCTTCGCTGTCGTGCATGGCGCGCAAGGCCAGTCCGTAATGGCTGGCGCGTATGGCCCGGTAGCACAGCACGAATATCACCAAAACAGTAAGAATGATCAGGTAGCTGCCTATCTTTCCTGCCAGATCGAAGCCGAAAATTTGCGGAAAATTCGGAATGCTGGACAGACCGCCCGAACCGCCCGTGACCGAGGACCATTCCGTGGCGACAATCTTGAAAATATGGGCATAGGCCAATATGGCCAGGGCGAAATAAGGGCCACGCAGACGCAGCACCGGCAACATAACCACTGAAGCCAGCACCGCCCCCACACCGCCCAGCAGCAGGCCCATCATGACCGGCACACCGGCCTGCATCGTCAGCA
>DATCYE010000009.1:0-2818 GCA_036570485.1 Pusillimonas sp.
AAAATCACGCCGTTCGTATGCAGTGGACGCAGGCGGCCGTAGCTTAGCCACGGCGTGTTGAAATTCAGTTCCGGCCAAATTAGTTGTGCCGCGATCAGTACCCCAACCGCCATGCCGATCACGCCCCAGACTATGGTGGCAATGGTAAATTGCCTGACTACACCATAGTTGAAGGTTTCAGCCTGATTTCCGACAGTATCGGAAGTGCCCATGAGCTTCCCCTAAAACAAATAAAACAATACGAAACGCCAGCATGATGATGCACGATGACCAAGCCCTCTTTGATTTGTATCAAGGTAGCTTAGGTTCTCGCGCTGCCGATGCTTTCGCGCCACACTTTATCGATAAAAACAATCAAATCCATATTCGCCGCTTCCGTCTAGCTGCGTTTGCCGGCGGTTTGCTCGGCCTGGGGATTATCGTTGTCCAGCAAGATCGATTGCGCCGCCTCGTTCGTGTCATCGAACTGGCCGGCAAAAATTGCCCACCAAAACGCCGCCCCGATGACAATCACCCCCAACAACGAAATCGGCAACAGCAGGAACAAAGAGGCTTCCATGGCTTAGCCCTCCACCGCCGCGCCCTGCCAGCCGGCGAGCGGCGAGCAGCGGGTCTGTCGCCGGAACAAACGCCAGGAATTGGCAGCGACCGCCAGCGACGACAACAACATGCTGATCGCCGCCAACCAGGGTGCCACCCAGCCTGCCGCAGCCAGGGGGACCATCAATAAATGCCAGGCTACCGAACCATACAGGTTTTGCCGTGCAACCATGCCGGCGGCCTGGGTCAGGCGCAGCACATCGTCGTCGCTGCGGGCAGGCATGACCGAAAGACTGGCATGCGCAGCGGAAACGGCGGTTGGAACGGACATCGCCATGGCACAGGGGCAGCTCATGACCAACAAGGCCACCATGACGGCCACGGCATGCTGCGGCGCATACACATACCAGATGGCTCCGACGATGAACGCCAAAGCAATTTGCACGACCACGAACCAAAAAGCCAGTTGATTGGCCCGCACGGAAACTGCCACTCGGAACTGCTCTAAAAAGCGATGCGCCCGGCTTGTGTCGACGGACTGAGACGCACACAGTTCCAGATAACGCGCGGTAAGCAGAAAGGCCACGAACATGGTGACCGAATCGAAATAGACCTCGCCGCGTCCTACCCAGGTTGCGTAAGCGCTGGGAATGAATGCCGCGGCTATCCCCAGCGCAACCGGCACATCCATGCTGACCCGGCCCTGGAGCATGCGTCTGAGGGCGCCGCCCCAGACCGGCCAGGCGCAATACAGCATGACCGGCACGGTCAGCACCAGGCTGATCCAGTTCATCATGAAGATAGCCCGATCCAGCAGTTGCAGGTTATCCGGCGCCATGCTTTCGGAGCGCAGATAGCCCGGAAAGGCGAACATCATGACCTGCATCATGGCGAGCCAACCCAAACCCAGGCGGGCCAGCATATGACGGCGCTTTTGCCGATCGTCGTCGGAAAGTCCGTTGGGGGTGGAAAAAATGGAAAAGGCACGCATGGTTCGAGACTATACCAAAGACATATTCCACAGTATTGATATTAATCAAGTTTTCCCGCTCTAACCCTAATGTATTGCGGCGCCCGAAGGCGCCGCAAAAGACCCGGCACCGACACCGGCGTGGCCCCCGTCCGGGCCGGTGTCGGCAAGGCGGCGCTCAAGCCACCTTAAGGCCTTCCCCCGATGCAGACTCGAATTGCGCCTCTTCCGTCGATCCGGCAAGCGCCGTGGTCGAAGACTGGCCGCCCTCGATCGTCTGCGTCACGGCGTCGAAATACCCTGTGCCCACCTCGCGCTGATGCTTCACCGCGGTGAAACCCAGGTCGGCCGCTGCAAATTCCTTTTGTTGCAGCTCCACGAAAGCACTCATCTGGCGACGAGCGTAACCATGAGCCAGTTCAAACATGCCATAGTTCAGCGCGTGGAAGCCGGCCAGCGTAATGAACTGGAATTTGTAGCCCATGGCCCCAAGTTCGCGCTGGAATTTCGCGACCGTGGCGTCGTCCAGGTTTTTCTTCCAGTTGAACGACGGCGAGCAGTTATAAGCCAGCATCTTGCCGGGAAACTGCCTATGGATGGCTTCAGCAAATTTGCGGGCATAGTCCAGATTGGGGGTCGACGTTTCGCACCACAGCAAATCGGCATAAGGCGCATAAGCCAGACCACGCGAAATGCCCTGGTCGATGCCGGCCCGAGTGCGAAAGAAGCCTTCTACGGTGCGTTCGCCGGTAATAAAGGGATGATCATTCTCGTCCACATCGCTGGTAACCAGATCGGCCGCGTCGGCATCGGTACGGGCCAATAACAAGGTAGGCACGTTCAAGACATCGGCAGCCAGACGGGCTGAAACCAGTTTGGCGACGGCTTCGCGTGTAGGCACCAGTACTTTTCCGCCCATGTGGCCGCACTTCTTGACCGATGCCAGTTGATCTTCGAAATGCACGCCGGCCGCACCCGCTTCGATCATGGACTTCATTAGTTCAAAGGCATTGAGCACGCCGCCGAAACCGGCCTCGGCGTCGGCCACGATAGGCGCGAAGTAGTCCAGGTAGTCAGGGTCGCTTGGGCTCTTGCCTTCCATCCACTGAATTTGGTCGCAGCGCGTCAAGGCATTGTTGATACGACGTACAACTTGCGGAACCGAGTTCGCGGGATAGAGCGACTGATCGGGGTACATTTCGCCTGCGCCGTTGGCATCGCCCGCCACCTGCCAGCCCGACAGATAAATGGCTTTCAGGCCGGCCTTGACCTGCTGCATGGCCTGATTGCCGGTCAAGGCGCCCAGCG
>DATCYE010000010.1:0-5305 GCA_036570485.1 Pusillimonas sp.
CGACGCGCGAACGGCGCATGACCATCAGGCGGTCGGCCAGCAGGCGCGCCACGGCCAGGTCATGCGTAACGATCACCACCGCCAGTTGCAGTTCGCGGACCAGGCCGCGCAGTAAATCCAGCAGATGCGCCTGCACGGAAACGTCCAGTCCGCCTGTGGGCTCGTCCATGAAGATCAGGCGCGGCTGCGACACCAGGTTGCGGGCGATTTGCAAGCGCTGCTGCATGCCGCCGGAAAAAGTGCGCGGTAAGTCATCGATGCGCTGCGCGTCGATTTCCACCTGAGCCAACCAGTCCAGGCCGGCTTGACGTAACTGGCCGTAATGGCGCACGCCTTGTGCCATCAGCCGTTCGCCGATATTGGCGCCGGCCGACACGCCCATGCGCAAGCCATCGCGCGGGTTCTGTTCGACAAAACCCCATTCCGTACGCAACAGGGTCCGCCTATGGGCTTCGCTGGCCTGGTACAGATCTATCTGCCGACCGTCTTTATCGCGGTAGGCAATAGCACCACGGTCTGGCGCGCTGCGCCCTGACAGAACGCTTAACAACGTCGATTTGCCCGATCCGGATTCTCCGACTATCCCCAGCACTTCGCCGGGGTATAGATCGAAGCTGACGCCTTGGCAGCCTTTTTCGGGGCCGTATAACAGGGTCAGATCGCGTACCGACAATAACGGCAAGGTACTCATTGCACGGCCTCCTGTTCAGCGCAGCGCTGGCTGCAAAAGTCGGTGTCGGAACACACGTAGCGACGCGTGCCCAAGTCGTCGATGATCAATTCATCCAGATAAGAATCGGAACTGCCGCAAAAGGCGCAATTGTGTTCCCACACCGGTATTTCAAAGGGATGGTCATCGAAGTCCAGGCTGGTCACAGCGGTATAGGGCGGAACGGCATACAGCCTTTTTTCCCGACCCGCGCCAAACAGCATCAAGGCCGGGCTCATGTCCAGCTTGGGGTTGTCGAACTTCGGGATCGGCGACGGGTCCATTACGTAGCGTTCGCCCACCATGACCGGATAGGCGTAGGTGGTGGCAATATGGCCGTAGGTGGCAATGTCTTCGTACAGCTTCACATGCATGACGCCGTAGTCGTTCAGCGCATGCATGCTGCGCGTTTCGGAATCCGACGGCTCGATGAAGCGCAGCGGCTCAGGTATGGGCACCTGAAAGACCATGATCTGCCCTTCGCGCAAGGGCGTTTCGGGTATGCGATGACGCGTTTGAATGATGGTGGCCTGGTCCGTGCGCTCGGTGGTTTGCACGCCGGCGGTGCGCACGAAAAAGCGCCGTATCGACACTGCGTTGGTGGTGTCGTCAGCCCCCTGGTCGATAACCTTCAGCACATCGCCCTCGCCCAGTATGGCGGCGGTCACCTGCATGCCGCCGGTGCCCCAGCCGTAAGGCAAGGGCATTTCACGCCCGCCGAAAGGCACTTGATAACCCGGTATGGCCACCGCTTTGAGCAAGCCGCGTCGCAGGCTGCGCTTGGTTTGCTCATCCAGGTAAGCGAAGTTATAGCCCTGCCCGGCTTGCGCATCCTGATACAGGCTGTTCATGCTATTTTTTCCTTGTCCAATTGGGCATCGCCTGCCGGGGCGCGCCGCAGTTTGCGGATCAGATCCAGTTCCGACTGGAAGTCGACGTAATGCGGCAGCTTCAGGTGCGAGACAAAGCCCGCCGCCTCGACGTTGTCGCAATGCATCAGCACGAACTCCTCTTGCTGTGCCGGCGACTCGATATCTTCCTGGTACTCGTTTGCGCGCAGAGCCCGGTCGACCAGCGCCATGCCCATGGCCTTGCGCTCGGCATGGCCGAAAGCCAAGCCATAGCCCCGGGTAAATTGCGCGGGCTGATCTTTGCTGCCGACGAACTGATTGATCATTTCGCATTCGCTAAGTTCGATATCGCCCAAGGCAATCGGAAAGCCCAGCTCTTCGGGCTCTATCCAGACTTCCACAGAACCTATGCGTATCTCGCCGGCAAAGGGATGGTTGCGGCCATAGCCGCGCTGGGTGGAGTACGCCAGAGCCAGCAAAAAACCCTCGTCGCCGCGCGCCAGCGCTTGCAGGCGCTGCGACCGGCTGGTGGGAAAATCCAGCGGCTCGCGGGTAATGTCGGGCACGGCGCCGCCCCTGTCCACTTCCAGGGCCACCAGGCCTTCGTCGGCCAGCATGTCCACCACCCTGGGGCAAGCCTGAGCCGGCTCGGCAGTGCCGGTTTCCATCTCCGGAACGGCACCATCGGCCAGCAAGGTAAAGTCCAGCAGGCGATGGGTGTAATCAAAGGTGGGACCCAGCAACTGCCCTCCCGGCAAGTTCTTGAAGGTTGCCGATATGCGGCGCTCCACGGCCATTGCCTCAGTGCGCACAGGCAGGCTGGACATGAAGCGCGGCAGCGTCGTCCGGTAGGCGCGCAGCAGGAATATGGCCTCGGGCAAATCGCCCGCGGCCTGCTTGATGGCCAGTGCAGCCAGTTCTTCGTCGAACAGCGAACCCTCGCCCATTACGCGTGAAACGGCCAAGGGCATCTGCTCGCGTATCTGCTGCACGGTCAAGACCGGAACCGATACGTCGCCGCGCCGCTTGCGGGCCAGCAAGGCATGGGCATTGTCGATGGCTTTTTCGCCACCCTTTACGGCTACATACATTCAGATCACTCCTTGAACGGCCGGCTGCACTTGCGTGCTGCGCGGCAGCCCCGTCAGTTGCCGCCCGGCGGTAAAAAACATATCCAGCCCCTTGGGGAACGCATGCTGCTTGCGTTGCAGCCAGATATCGGCCGGCACCGGCAAGCGCATGGAACGCTTATCCAGAATGCCGGGGCCACGCCACGAAGTGGCCGTGCCGTCCTCCAGGCTGCCCAGCTGAACCAGCAGGGTGCAAGAGATGTCGGGATCCCTGTCGCTACCGGCATTGAATCCGGCAAGGTCGGCCAGCTCGGCTGCGGTCAGCACGGCGAACTCGGCATCCTCACGCGCCTGAACAATGGGGCATGCGCAATGAAAAGCCAGGTTCGCGCGCAATACGGGCGTATCGAGCGACGGCGCAAGCCATACCGGGGTATCGGCATCGAACAAGGTCAGGCATAGCGCGTAGGTGGCCGGCGCCAGACGATCCAAAACCACGGCATGATCCACCTGCTGCAAGGTTCCAGGCTCGGACATGGCGCTCAAGGCCAAGCGAAATACCCCTTGCGTGGCCATGACCGGGTCCGGCATAGCCGGCAACAACATACTGTCTTGCATCAGTCTTCTCCTCGAACCAGCGTAGTGAAGTCCACCTTGGTCGCGGCGCTTTGCGCCGCCCTGGCCGCACGATCGGCGTCCTGCTCTTGCTCCAGCGCATCCACCAGCGCCATCCAGCGCGACCCTTGCGGGCCTTGCAAGAGCGCATCGGCCAGAGCCGCCAGCTCTGCATGCGGCTTGCTGCGGCCCGCCACATAGCTATGGCCTGTAGAGCCGTCCGCCAGTTGCACGACGCAACGGGTCACCGTCATTTCGCCCAGATTGAACGGCGCACCGCTACCGCCTACCCGGCCTCGCACCATGACCATGCCGGCCTCGGCAGGCCGTATGTAGCGGTGTTCCGGCTCTCGCAGCGCCTGGCTATGGGCCTGCAACTGCTTGCCGGCCCGCGCCAGTACGCGCATCCAGCGCTGGCGCGGGGTCGGCGCGCCAGCTGTGCTCTCTTCAATCCTCATGTTGCTCTCCGGAAATAATGTGATATTTGAAACGGTCGGCGCGGGTGATCGAGCAGGACAGCTCGAAGGGCGCGCCGGCGGCATCGTTTGAAAGCGTGCGTATGCTCAGCACGGGGGTATGCCGGGGCATAAGAAGCTGCATCGCATCGCGCTGCGTGGGTACGCGCGCGCCGATCAAGGTGGACACGCGCTTGAGCCTGACGTTGCGGCCTTCAAGGTGCTGCCGCATCGAGCCTCCGACGTAGCTCTGAAGCACCTCTTGGTGCCTGGCGGCAAAGCAATGCGTAATCAGGCTGATGGGCTGCTCATCCAGCAGACGCAATGTCTGAAACTCAAGCACGGTTTCTTGCGGATCAAGCACCAGGTCGCGGGCCTCATCGAGCTGCGCCTGCCGCCTGCGCCGGCCAAGCAATATCGCCTTTGAACGCAGGCCCATGCCAGAAAGCGTTTTGCTGTAGGCACTGGCCGCATTGACTGGATAAACAATAGGCCGGGGCAACACGCAGGTGCCGCGCCCCTTCTGGCGCAATACGCTGCCCTCGGAGATCAGCACATCTACCGCGCGGCGCAAGGTATGACGGTTTACGCCGAAGCGCTGCGCTAGTTGCGCTTCGGAAGGCAAGTAATCGCCGCTCTTGTAGGTGCCAAGCTCATTGCGCAGCACACTGGCCAGCGCCATATACCGGGGCACTTCTTGTCTAGACAAGTCCATGTTCAACAATAAAGGGCATTCTTGCCCTGTGCTTTAAATGAATTGCTTGCGTAAGCGTTGCGACACAATGTCGATGACACTGACGGCAACGATGATGATGATCAGAATGGCGCAGGTCTGGGCCAGTTGGAATCCGCGTATAGCTTCCCACAAGGTGACCCCTATGCCGCCCGCGCCAACCATGCCGACCACGGTGGCCGACCGCACATTCGACTCGAAGCGGTACAGCGAATACGAAATCCATAAAGGCAGCACTTGCGGTATGACGCCATAGATGACTTCCTGCAAGGCACTGGCGCCGGTCGCGCGCACGCCCTCCACGGGTCCGGGGTCTATTGCTTCGACGGCTTCGGCAAACAGCTTGGCCAGCACACCCGTGGTGCCAATGAACAGCGCCATCACGCCGGCAAACGGCCCCAGGCCGACGGCCACGACGAACAGCATGGCGAACACCATTTCGTTAATGGAACGAAAGGCATCCATGACGCGCCGCACGGGCTGGCATATCCACCAAGGCGCAATGTTTTCGGAGCACAAGATGCCCAAAGGAATCGAGCAAACGATGGCCAGCGCCGTGCCCCATACCGCGATCTGTACAGTCACGAGCATCTCGCTTAGGTACAGCTGCCAGTAGCGAAAATCCGGCGGAAAGAAGTCGGCCAGAAATACCCGCATATTGTCGGCATCGCGCCACAACATGGCCGGATTCATTTCGGCGCCATCCCAGGACCAGGCCAGAATAAGAGCCAGCAGCCCCCAGCCCAGCCATTGCCGCCAGGAAAGGCCGCCAGCCAAGCTTGGTCTGGTGCCCGATGCGGATGCGAGTGTGGTCATTTCAATGTTCCCGGTTTTTGGATGGGCACCGCCTGCGGCATTGCGCAGGCGGCGCC
>DATCYE010000011.1:0-9614 GCA_036570485.1 Pusillimonas sp.
AACAAGGCTTCCACATCTTTTTTTACATCATAGAAATCCACCTGGCGCACTGCCGCGCCCCACTGCTCTTCCAGAGCAGGCCCCCAAGCCGCGCCAGCCAGATACTGAGGCTGGTGCACCCCGGCAACGGTCAGAGGACCATCGACAACCCCTGCATCGCGCGAAAATACGCGCCCTAATTCGAACACACGCACTCGGGTCTGCTTGCGGTTGGCATTATGAACAATGTTGGCCAGCAGACCGCCGATCAGGCTGGAACGCATGACGGCCAACTGGCTGGCAATGGGGTTGAGCAAGCGGATGGGATCGGCATTACCGGCGTAGTCACGCTCCCAGGCCTCTTCCACAAAGGCGAAATTGATGACTTCCTGGTAATCCAGGCTGGTCATCCGGCCGCGCAGGGCATGCGGGCCACGCAATGTTTCCGGACTGACTCGAATTTCTGCACGTGCCTTGGGCGGCACATCGGGGATGCGCTCGAAACCATAAACTCGCGCCACCTCTTCGATAAGGTCTTCCTCGATGAACAGGTCGAAACGGTAGGACGGAGGCTCCACGATAAAGACATCGTCCTTGACGGTGAACGGCAGGCCCAGACTTTTGAAGATGCCTTCGACCTCTTGGCGCGTGACAAGCACACCCAGAACGCGATGGCAGCGATCCAGACGCATGCTGACCGGCTTGCGCTCAGGCAAGTTAATGACTTGATCGTCCAGCGGGCCGGCTTGCCCGCCGCAAATATCGATGATCAGGCGAGTCATCCGTTCCAGGTGATCGGTAATCGACTGGAAGTCCACGCCACGCTCGAAGCGATGGCTGGCCTCGGAGCTGAATTTGAAACGGCGTGCACGGCCCATGATGGCTTCCGGCCACCAGAAAGCCCCTTCCAGGAAGATGTCGGTGGTATCGAGCGTGACCGCGGTGGCTTCGCCGCCCATGATGCCGGCCAGGCTTTCCACCACGTCACCGGCCACGATGACGCCCACCTCGGGGTCCAGTTGCACCGTTTGGCCGTTCAGCAGTTCAAGCTGCTCGCCGGGCTTGGCCCAGCGCACGGTCAAGCCGCTTTGTATGCGTTTAAGGTCGAATACATGGGTAGGCCGGCCCAGTTCAAGCATGACATAGTTGGATATGTCGACCAGCGCCGAAATAGGCCGTTGGCCGGCTCGTTCCAACCGGTCTTTCATCCATGATGGCGTTTGCGCCCTGGCATTCACGCCGCGTATGACGCGTCCGGCAAAGCGACCGCAAAGATCGGGAGCCTCGACCTTGACGGCAAGACGGTCTTGCAATTGAACCGGCACCGGCTCGTAGCGAGGCAGCGTCAGCGCGGCGCCGGTCAACGCCGAAACTTCGCGAGCCACGCCCAGAATGGACAGGCAATCGGCGCGATTGGGGGTCAACTTAAGGGTGAACAGGGTGTCGTCCAGGTCCAAGGCCTCGCGCAGCGTAGCGCCGACCGGCGCATCGCCATCCAGTTCAAGAAGACCGGCATGGTCCTGCGACAGACCCAGTTCGCGCGCCGAACACAGCATGCCGGCCGATTCGACCCCGCGCATCTTGGCGGCGCCTATCTTCATGCCGCCGGGCAACTGCGCGCCTATGCGCGCCAGCGGCACCTTCAGGCCCGCTGCTGCATTGGGCGCGCCGCAAACAATCTGCAGCAAAGCGCCCGATCCGTCGTCCACCTGGCAAACTCGTAGTTTGTCGGCGTTGGGATGCGGTTCGATCGCTGTAATGTGCGCGACCACCACGCCGCTGAACGGCGGCGCAGCCGGCGCGGTTTCTTCAACTTCCAGACCCGCCATGGTCAAGCGATGCGACAAGGCATCGGTATCCAGATCGGGATTGACAAACGCGCGTAGCCAGGACTCGGGAAATTGCATAATGTACTCGTCGGATTCGTGTTGCGACTAAGCGGACCACCGGCCAATGCCTGCGCGGCCCGCTTTTCTTAATGAAGCTCAGCGGTTGAACTGGCGCAGGAAACGCAGGTCGCCTTCAAAGAACTGGCGCAGATCGTTGACCCCGTAACGCAGCATGGTCAGGCGCTCCAGGCCGGAGCCGAACGCAAAACCGATGTAGCGCTCGGGATCGAGCCCGAAGTTGCGCACCACTTCAGGATGAACCTGGCCTGAGCCGGAGATTTCCAGCCAGCGCCCCTGATTGGGGCCCGAGGTGAACATCATATCGATCTCGGCGGAGGGTTCAGTAAAGGGAAAGAACGACGGACGGAAACGCACCGACAGATCGTCTGTTTCGAAAAACGCCCGCAGGAAATCGGTATATACGCCCTTCAGGTCGGCAAAAGAAATGTCTTCAGCTATCCACAGGCCTTCGACCTGATGAAACATGGGGGAATGGGTCGCATCGCTGTCGACGCGATAGGTGCGTCCCGGTGCGATGACTTTGATGGGCGGCTTGTTCATGCGCGCATAGCGCACCTGCATGGGGCTGGTGTGCGTGCGCAGCAATAGGGGCAAGCCTTTGTCGTCCTGCATATCCACGTAGAAAGTATCCTGCATGGAGCGCGCGGGATGGTTCTCGGGATTGTTCAGGGCGGTGAAGTTGGTCCAGTCGTTTTCGATCTCGGGGCCATCAGCCACATCGAAACCGATAGACCGGAATATGGCCTCGACACGCTGCCAGGTCTGAATGACCGGATGGATGCCGGCAACGCCGCGCCCGCGACCGGGCAGACTGACGTCAATGGTTTCGGCGGCCAGGCGCTTGTCCAGTTCGGCTTGCGCCATCTGGCCGCGCCTATCGTTCAGCAAGCCTTCGACTTGTTGCTTCAACTGATTGATGCGGGCCCCTTCGGCTTTTTTCTGCTCGGGGTCCAGTTGAGCCAGGCCTTTGAGCATGGCGGTCAGCGCGCCCTGCTTGCCTAAAAATTTTGCCTTGGCATTTTCAAGTGCCGCAGCATCGTTGGCCTGGGCAAATTGTTCTTTGGCCTGTACAAGCAGGTCGTCGACCGGAGCAGTCATAGTGTCGCTTTTCCAAATACAAACGGAGCCCCAAAGAGCCCCGTTTGCAGCAATACAGAATCGAATTCGATCAAGCAGCCAAAGCGGATTTGGCTTGGGCAACCACGGCTGCGAAGCCGGCTTTATCGTGTACGGCCATGTCGGCCAGTACTTTGCGATCCAGTTCGATCGAGGCTTTCTTCGTGCCAGCGATAAACACGCTGTACGACACACCCAACTCGCGGCAAGCCGCGTTGATACGGGTGATCCAGAGAGCGCGGAAAGTACGCTTTTTGTTGCGGCGGTCGCGGTAGGCATATTGCCCAGCCTTCATTACCGCCTGTTTGGCGATGCGGAATACATTACCGCGGCGACCGCGATAACCTTTTGCTGCTTTGATAACTTTTTTGTGACGGGCACGGGCAGTAACGCCGCGTTTTACGCGTGGCATAGTAGATCTCCGGTAATCAAGCGAAAGGCATCATTGCCTTGACCGAGGCGACGTCTGAATCGTGCACCGCGGTAGAGCCGCGCAGTTGGCGCTTGCTCTTGGTTGTTTTCTTGGTGAGGATGTGGCGCTTGAACGCCTGGCCCCGCTTGATAGACCCGCTACCGCGAACCTTAAAGCGCTTCGCAGCGCCTTTCTTGGTTTTCATCTTAGGCATGATGTAACTCTGTTATTAAATTATGAATGCAGGTGGCCGCCAAAAAAACTGGCCGCGCTTGCAAAACCCGACACCCACTTCTTAGTACTGCGTTTTTCTCTTCCCCATTTGTATAAGGAAAGCCCTTGATTATACGATGAATTCCTGTCGTTTGTCTAACGGCGGATACGCCCAAAGGTAATGAAAACCACGCGCCTTTCCGATACAAGTACCGCCAAGCCGAAATCGGCGGAACGGTCCCATTGCAATAATGGACGGCGCGTAGCCTTGCTACCCTTCCTAAAATGCCTTGGACAAAGTAAAAACAGCCGCCGAGCGTCCCAGGTATTTGCCCTTGGCGCTGGTGTAGACGGCGCGGTCGGCGTTGGTGTCCACATAGGCCAGCGTTGTTGTAAAGCCGCCACCCCACTCTTTCTTCAGGCCAAGCGACCAGTCCGTATACGAGCCGTCGTCCAGATTTCTGACCTTCTGGTAGCCGACATGGGCGTTCAGCGCCAAGCCCCACACACCAGTGGGGAAGCTCCCGGAAAGATCGTAATACTGGCTATTCTTGGAGTCGGGCACGCCAAACAGATTGGTGAACGAATGGGAATACTTGAACGCCACCGGCCCGTAGCTTAGACCCAGATAGCCTTCGGTGGTGTCGGGCTTGGTGAATCCGACCGGATAACTGCCTGGATAATAGTAATGCAATACCCCTACATCCATGGACAGATCGCCCCAGATGGGGCGTGTATACCCCGCATAGAAATCCATTTCGACCGACGAAGACACATCGGGGTCGGCATCGGAAAGCCAGCTTATGCTGGAATTCCAGTTGCCTATATAGAACCCGCTGGCATGCTTGAGGTCGAATCCGCCCTGGATAGCGGGCTTGTTGCCGGTTTGCATTAGGCCGCGATAGCGGTATTGGCTGGCCAGCGAGACATTGGCGCTAAGCGTGAAATCAGACTGCGGCGCTGGAGCGCCGGCCGCCGAAGCACCGACAGCGGGATCGGTGCCCGTTTGCGCAAATGCGCTGGCAACAGCCAAAATGCCCAGGACGGCTACCGATAGCTTAAGAGAGGAACGAACCATGAACTACTCCTTTGAATGACAATGACGAACAACAGGTCAATGTCTTCCAACGCAAAACCCATGCCAGGTTTTATGGGTGGGCGCCGGCTTGCGCGGCGGCATCTTGCCCTCTGTGCAGGTTTGCACGCATCGCGATAAGGCGGATTGCGTCCGATATCGGGCGGATGCGCCAACATTGTGCAAGCGATCACGGACTGCCCTTACCAAACCCTGCCATAAGCGGCCGTTCACACAAAACTTTTTCTGGCACAACCCTGTCAGCCTATCGAAATCATGATTGGAGTCGCGTTCTGCCATGTAGTAATCTGTATAGCCGTATGGTGGATTGAACCAAAACGTACTCAAGCCTGGGAGCAAGGGAACATGGACATCAAACGTAGAGATTTCGTCAAGGGCTGCGCGGCAGCCTCGGCCTGTATGGTGTTGCTGCCTGGCATCGCCAGCGCCGCACAAGGCAAGAACGCAAACAACCCACCAGCCTTAAGCGCCGACATCGAGAAATCGATCAAGGCGGGCTTCGGCGGCGGCTTCTCGGTGCGCAGCCATACCCAATCAAACGGACTGACCCGCGCCGAGATCGAGCATTTCGGCACCCGGTACGCGGTCGCTTCCGCAGACCTGCTGGACTGGAAGATTGTGGGCGCCCTTTAAGGAAATTGAGTCATGTCTGAAAAAATCAAAAGCATACGCATACACCCCGGCATTGGCATGGCCCGCCTGGGCGACAGCGACGAGTTTTACATCGGGCCCGAAGCACAGGGAATCGTGGTTGATCCGGGCGGTAGCAATGGCCCCGGGCCAAACGGCGGCACCTACCGCGACAGTAAGGCGCGATTGAAACGCCAGGCGCAACGCTATCGGGTGTATGCCTACGATGCCGACGACAAAGTTATCGCCGAACTCACGTCCGATTCAGATCTGGTTCAATCCCTGAACTGGCGGGTTCATGTCACAAACATGAAAGCGGCTAATTATGCGTTTCAGGGCGCGTATTTGTTCGACCCGGACCAACTGCGCAATCCGTCCATCCAGCCCGGTAAAAAGCCGGCCGAACGCGACTCACTGATTATCGATCCCGGTGTTCATACGATAGCCTCCGGCCAGAAGGGGCCGGTTGTCATGAAGGGCGATGTTTTCACCGGCATTGAAAAAGGTTTATTGCCAGGCGCATTGCGTTTCGAAGGCTACACGCCGAAAGACCCGTCAAAAGACGTCGAGGTCACTTACCAAGCCGCCAAAGACATTGAATTGGGGCAGCTTCGCCTCGACGACCAGGATCGTCTGCTATTCATTCCCGCGCCCGGAAAAGGCGAATGCGTTACAACACCCAAGGTGGTGTTATCGAACCCAAGTGAAGCCGTCAATCCTCCGAACGGCCCTGATGGCGGTAAAAACCCACTGACCAACCAATTTGCCTATTTCAACATTCCAGGCTGGTGGGACGATACCTGCGGCGGTGAAATCGACGTCACGGTCACGCTCAAGGACGGCTCCGTCTTAAGCACACGCGACAACGTGAAATCGGCCACGGACGAAGGCACCAGAAACCCACACGCAGGCGCATGGATCGTCACCGCACCACCGAAGTTTGCACCTCACATGTACCATGTGGTGTCCATTCTGGACCGCGTCTACGAGACCTTTCCCGAGGCTTATCCGCACACCGGGCAGAAAACGAATTTCTACCGCGATGTCTATCCCGTCTTCGCCAATGCGGTTAACTATGGCTGGGTCAGCCCCGAGGCGGCAGGCGTGGCGCCCGACACCAAGAACCGCGCCCATGGCCCCGGACAGCCGGGCAACCTGCTCCTTCCACAGTACGTAACGTTGCTGGCCGACCCAAGCGAAAAAAGCAAGCCAATACGGCAAAGAATCTACAGCCTGATGCGGCATGCCCCCGGCAAGAACGGACGACTGGTCGACACCTTGCTGCCCGCTCCTCCGCAACGGCCTACCAGTTGGAAAAACGCAGAGTTCCAACGCGCCGAAGACGACACCAAGATGCCCAAGCTGTGGGGCACGGCGGGCAAGCCCTTGCAAAATCAGCAACTGGGCAACAATTTCCCGGACCAGTTCCTTAGCCTGACCGACTGGCAACTGAATCATCTAAAGAACTGGGCAGACGGAAACTTCGAGGTCGGCACTTTGCAAGAGCCCCTACCCCTCGAGAAATTACCCTTGGCCGAACAGCCGCATGCCCTCGATAGCTCTGCCCTGCAGCCCACCATCGGCGGCGGCTTCCACCCGGGTATCGAGTTCCCCTACCTGATCATCTATCGCGAATATTTCGCCGAGGCGTTTCGCGTGGGCAAAGACAACAAACCCGGCGCGATCTCCGCCTATATGTCCAGCCCATGGCAAGGCGACTTCTGGTCGTGCAACGTGGCGTGGTGGCCCACGCAACGGCCGGATATCGTCTTCGAGTACGACCAAAAAACCCAGACCAGAACCTATAAAGAGTGGTTCCGCGGATACGATGCCGATGGCGAACCGCTATCGTCCACCGATGGCTACCAGCAAATGGCATTTGCGTGGCCGAAACTGGGAATGGTGCTTCCAATCAAGGCCGCAGACGGCAGCTTTGTAAAAGATCAGGGCGCAACCGTATTCGTCGAACAAGAGCGTGATCCAACCCTGAACCGTCCGCCCGCCAAAGGAAAGTAATTCGTGCCATTGACCCGGCATAAGCCGGCCGATACAACATGGGACGTTGTTATTGTCGGCGCCGGGCCGGCGGGCGCTGCAACCGCAATCACCCTGACCAGGTTCGGCCAGCGCGTGCTCTTGCTGGAAGAGCGGACCTCGCCCAGCTTCAAGCTGGGCGAATCGCTGCCGCCGACCTCTATCGGTCTGGTCAAGCACTTCCTGGGCGAGCTCGAAGGCCCTGAACAGAACCTTCCCGGCCTTTTCAGAACCGCTGGCAATGTTTCGCTATGGGCAAGCGAGCAAGCCGACATCACAGACTTCTTCTTCACGCTGACCGGTTTCGGCCTGTGCGTTGAACGATTGGCTTTCGATGAAGCGCTGCGGTCCAATGCAGTGGCAGCCGGTGCCACCCTGCAGAAGGGCGTCCGCTTTGAATCCTGCGCACGTATCGCCGATCATTCTTTCAATTGGCAACTGACGCTCAGTTCAGAAACGCAAACCGTGCAGCATCGCGCACGTTATCTGGTCGACTGCTCCGGCAGGCGAGGTGTCGTGGCCAGGGCGCTGGGTATCCCGCTCGTCCACAACGACGACCGCTTGTTTGCCTACGCGCAATGGTTTTCCTGCACCGGTGAAGACGATGACCGCTACACCCGGATCGAGGCCGCGCCGCAGGGTTGGTGGTATAGCAACCGCTTGCCCAGCACCGAAAGCAAGGAAACCAGGCGATTGGTGGTTTTGCACTCTGATAAAGATCTACCGTCAGCACGAATGGCTGCGCGTCGGGAAGGCTTTGACCAGTTGCTGGACGGCTCGACGCATATCGCACCATTACTTAAGGCCCGAGGCTATCAGGCTTGCGGGGAAATCCGAGGAGCACCGGCCAACAGCCAGCGACTGTGCGACTTCGTCGGTGACGCCTGGATGGCGGTGGGCGATGCGGCGCAAGCCTATGACCCGCTATCGTCGCAAGGCATGGACAAGGCGCTGCGCACGGGCAGCCACGCAGGACACATGATCCATTACGCGCTGACGGACTGCCCGCAGGGCTCGGCGGGCACGGACCTGGGCAGCAGCAATGCGTACGTGCAGCAATACGACGCGCAACAGCGCCAATTGTGGGAAACCTACGTGTCGCAACGCGACCTCTACTATCGCATGCAGCCCCGCTGGTCCGATCAGCCGTTCTGGCAACGTCGGCGTCACGTCGACGACCCCAGCGTGGCGAGCCTTGGCAAGACTAATCAGCCTCAGTAAAGGCCTGCCTCGGCCTTAGCTCCAAGGCAGGCGATATTGGATGGCTTCGGCAATATGCAACGGGCCGATGCGCTCTTGCCCCACCATGTCGGCCAGTGTGCGCGCCACGCGCAAGCTGCGATGCACGGCACGCGCCGACCAGCTCCAGCGCTCCATGGCCTGGGCCAGCAATTTCTTGCCCTCTTGGTCTAGTGGGCAAAAAGCTTGTATTTCGTCGGGGCCGAGCCTGGCATTAGTAATTTCCTGCCGCCGCCATTGCCGCGCACGGCAGTCCAGCACCCGCTGGCGCACCGCCGCAGACGGTTCGCCCTCCGGAAGATCGACCCAGCCCGGCTCTGCGGGCGGCAAGGCAATTTGCAAGTCCACCCTATCGAGCAAGGGGCCGGACAAGCGATTGCGGTATGCCTCGATGCCGTCCGGGGTACATCGGCAACTTTTCTTTTTGTGACCCAGCCACCCGCAAGGACAGGGATTCATGGCGGCCACCAGTTGAAAGGCGGCGGGAAATGTCAGGGTGCGCGACGAACGTGCAATAGAGACGCAGCCGGTTTCCAGCGGCTCGCGCAGCGATTCGAGTACGCGACGTTGAAACTCGGGCAGCTCGTCTAAAAATAAAACGCCTAAATGCGCCATGCTGATCTCCCCTGGCCTGGGGTAGGAACCACCACCCACCAGCGCCGGCACGGACGCTGTGTGATGAGGTGACCTAAAAGGAGGCAGGCTACTAACCACCTGCTCGCGCCCGGACAAGCCCGCCAGGGCAGCGGCTTCCAGAGCCTGTTCAGGCCCTAGCGGTGGCAGCAAACCGGGAAGCCGGTGCGCCAGCATGCTTTTGCCTGTGCCTGGCGGCCCCGACATCAACAGACTATGCCCGCCAGCCGCCGCAATTTCCAGGGCCCGCCGCGCCAGCAACTGCCCGCGCACATCGGAAAGACAGGGCGCGGCGCCGTTGATAATGGGAAGATCGGCCGGCTCTGCGACCGGCAAGGCCTGACCGCCCGCA
>DATCYE010000012.1:0-11529 GCA_036570485.1 Pusillimonas sp.
CTGTTAGCTTGTAGCGCCAGCGCAAAGGCAGTGGCGACCACAGTATGCAGGCGATGGCATAAGGAATGACGGTGACGATAAGGAACAGCTGATATAGGGTGGCGCGCAGTATTGCCATGATCATTCCTCGGTCAGCCAGGCGTCCACGACCGAAGCCAGGTCGGGGCGGATTTCGGTGCCGGCCGGAAGCTCACCACGGTTGCGGGTTTTTTCACCGTTGCCCGTCAAGACCAGCCAGGTTGCGCAATCGGCTTGACTGGCTGCTTGCAGATCGCGCAAGGAATCGCCGACGGCCGGTACGTTTTTCAGATTTATATCGTAGCGGCGGGCGATGTCGTGAAATAGGCCAGGCTTGGGCTTGCGGCAATCGCAGCCATCGTCCGGTCCGTGCGGACACACGAAAATGGCGTCGATGACGCCGCCCGCCAGGACGACTTCGCGGCGCATTTTGGCATGAATGGCATTGAGCGTGTCCATGCTGAATAAACCGCGCGCTATACCCGATTGATTGCTGGCGACAACCACCCGCCAACCCGCGCGCGAAAGCCGTGCAATGGCTTCTATGCTGCCTGGCAAGGCCTGCCATTCGTCAGGGTGCTTGATAAATGCGGCGCTGTCCTGATTGATGACGCCGTCGCGGTCGAGTATGGCAAGTTTCACTGGGCTAACCTGGAAATATCGGCAACCTGGTTCATGACCTGGTGCAGCTCGTGCAACAGCGCCAGGCGATTGGCCCGCACGGCGGGGTCGTCGGCCATGACCATGACATCGTTGAAAAAGGCGTCGACGGCGTCTTTGGCTTGGGCCATGGTGGCCAGGCTGCCGGTGAAATCGCCTTGGGCCAGTTGCGCCTGGGCCTGCGGCTTGAGCTTGACGATGACATCGGCCAGAGCCTGTTCGGCCGGTTCGGCCAGCTTGGCGTGGTCGACGGCGCCCAGGGCGCTGTCGGCTTTCTTGAGCAGGTTGGCAATGCGCTTGTTGGCGGCTGCCAGGCTTTCGGCTTCGGGACGCTGCGCAAAGCCGGCGCAGGCCTGTATACGTGCCTGAACCTGATGCAGCGCGGGTTCGAGCGTCAGCACGGCGTCGACCACATTGCGGTCGAAATCGTTGTTCAACTGGTTGCGGTAGCGTTCGTAAATGAAGGCCTGGACCTGGGCTGCGGTGCTGTCGTCCAGTACGCCGGGCTTGAAGGTGCCGGCCGTGAACGTCAGCAGATCGGGCAGGCGCAAGGTGTCGCTGTCGTTGATTTTCAGGTAGCCGCCCGCGTTCAGTTGCTCGAAGGCGCTGATCAGGCCCAGGGCGGCGCGCCGCAAACCGTAGGGGTCGCGTTCACCGGTGGGTACCAGCCCGATGCCCCAGATACCCATCAGTGTTTCAACGCGCTCGGCGATGAACAGGACGGCGGAACTGAGCGTGCCTTCGTCTACCGGCGCGTCCAGACGGATGCGGTACTGGTTTTTAAGGGCCAGCACGACATCGGCCGGTTCGCCGTCGGCGACGGCGTAATAAGCGCCCATGACGCCTTGCAGCTCCGGAAATTCGGCAACCATGTTGGAACCCAGGTCGGCCTTGGCCAACAGGGCGGCGCGGTCGGCATGCTGCACATTTGCACCCAGTTGCTCGGCGACGTAGCCGGCCACTCGGCGCACGCGCTCGACGCGTTCCAGCTGCGAGCCCAGTTTGTTGTGATAGACGCTGCCCGCCAGTCCGGCAACCCGGTCGACCAATGGCATTTTGCGGTCGGTTTCAAAAAAGAACTGGGCATCGGCCAGGCGCGGCCTTACCACGCGCTGGTTGCCTTCGATGATATGCACCGGGTCGTCGACCTGCATATTGCTGACGATCAGGAAGCGGTGGGTCAGCTTGCCGCTTGCCGGTTCGAATAGCGGAAAGTATTTTTGATTCAGACGCATGGTCAGTATCAGGCATTCCGGCGGCACTTGCAGGAATTGCTCTTCAAACTGCCCGACATAGACGGTGGGATGCTCGACCAGCGCGGTCACTTCTTCAAGAAGGGCGTCGACTTCGGCACCGGCGCCGATGGTGGCGCCCAGGGCCAGGGCCTGTTCCTGCAGTTGGCGATCGATAAGGGCGCGCCGCTCTGGAAAGGACGCGATGACTTTTCCTTCTTGGTGCAACTGGCTTTCGTAGGACTCGGGCGTGGCTATGGAGATGATCTGCCCGGCCATGAAGCGGTGGCCCAGCGTGTCGCGCCCGGCCTGCAGCCCCAATGTGCTGACCTTGATTACATCGTTGCCCCATAAGGCAATGAGCCGATGCGCGGGGCGCACGAACTTGACGCTGGTGATGCCGTCGGCCAGTTGGTAGCGCATGACTTTGGGTATGGGCAGGTTGGCGATGGCATGATCCAGCGCTTCTTGCAGGCCGGCAGTAAGCTCGGTGCCCTTGGCGATGCCTTTGGCGTACAGGTAGTCCTGCTTGCCGTCGGATTCGCGGACCAGGTCGGACGCGGCCAGATGCCCCAAACCTTTGCCAGCCAGCTTTTTGGCCAGGGCGGGACTGATTTCGCCGCTCTCGCTAAGGCCGATCTTGGCGGGCATGAGTTTTTCGGTATAGGTTTGCTCGGGTGCCTGGGCCAAAACGGCGCTCATGCGTACGGCCAAGCGGCGCGGCGTGGAAAAGTCGGTGGTGCTGCAATCGCTGGCCAGCAGATTGTGCTGTTCCAGGGTCTTGCGCAGCCCTTCGGCAAAGGCCAGGCCCAGTTTTTGCAATGCTTTCGGAGGCAGCTCTTCGGTGAGCAATTCAACCAGCAGGGGCCGGGTGTTCGTGGCGGAGGCGTTCGTCATTATGCGACCTCCGTGCCAACGGTGTTGACCAGCATGGGAAATCCTAGTTTCTCGCGTGAATCGTAATAAGCCTGCGCAACGGCGCGCGACAGGTTGCGGATGCGGCCTATATAGGCGGCCCGCTCGGTAACGCTGATGGCTCCGCGAGCGTCGAGCATATTGAAGGTATGCGCCGCCTTCAGGGTTGCTTCATAGGCGGGCAGGGCCAGCGGCACGTCGATCAGGCGCCGGGCTTCACCTTCGTAGTCGTTGAAGTGGGCGAACAACATGGTGGTCGAGGCATGCTCGAAATTGTAGGTGGACTGCTCTACTTCGTTCTGACGGAAGACATCGCGGTAAAGCACTTTTTGCCCATGGGCGCTTTCGGTCCAGACCAGGTCGTAGACGCTTTCGACACCTTGCAGATACATGGCCAGCCGTTCCAGGCCATAAGTAATTTCGCCGGTGGTGGACGTGCAGTCCAGGCCGCCGACCTGCTGAAAATAGGTGAACTGGGTGACTTCCATGCCGTTTAGCCAGACTTCCCATCCCAGGCCCCAGGCGCCTAGCGTTGGGTTTTCCCAGTCGTCTTCCACGAAACGGATGTCATGCACTTTGGGATCGATGCCCAGTGCCACGAGCGAGCCGATATACAGGTCGATGATGTCGGGAGGGGCCGGCTTGAGTACGACCTGGTACTGGTAATAATGCTGCAGGCGGTTGGGGTTCTCGCCGTAGCGACCGTCTTTGGGGCGGCGCGATGGCTGAACGTAGGCGGCACGCCATGGCTCGGGGCCGATAGAGCGCAGGAAGGTGGCTGTATGCGAGGTGCCGGCGCCGACTTCCATGTCGTAGGGTTGCAATAGCGCGCAACCTTGGCGATCCCAATATTGCTGTAGCGTTAAAATTATCTGCTGAAAAGTGAGCATGAGCGAAGGCCAGTAAACCGAAAAGCTGCAAAATTTCTCAATTTTAACTGGTTCCGCCACGAAGAAAATTTGCCTCGGATCAAAGCTCGGTTCAATTGGTCGTATGATGCAGGGTTATCGACCGTTATCAACGCAGGCGGTGTTGGCTGCAGTTTTTTTGGGGGAGTTATGTCCGATTTGGTAAAAGTGGAAATAATCGATCAAATTCAGATTATTACGGTTAATCGGCCCGAGGCGCGCAATGCCGTTAATTACGAAACCGCCCACGAGCTGGCCAAGGCCTTCGATGCCCTGGATGCCAACGACCAGGTTGCAATCGGCATTCTGACCGGTGCGGGCAATACATTTTCTTCAGGCATGGACCTGAAGGCCTTTGCACTTAACGGCCAGCGGCCGCTGGTCGAGGGTCGGGGGTTTGCCGGCCTGTGCGAGAAGCCACCCAGAAAGCCCTTGATTGCGGCGGTCGAGGGCTATGCCCTGGCCGGCGGCTTCGAAATGGCGCTATCGTGCGACCTGATCGTGGCGGCCGACAATGCCAATTTCGGCTTGCCGGAAGTCAAGCGCGGTATCGTGGCGGGGTCGGGCGGCATGGTACGCCTGCCAAGTCGCATTCCCTACCATATCGCCATGGAAGCCGTGCTGACGGGCGAGATGCTGCCCGCCGCGCGCGCGCACGGCTACGGTCTGGTCAATCGCCTGGTCGAGCCCGGCAAGGCCCTGGAAGCCGCGCTGGAATTGGCGCGCATCGTTGCCGCCAACGGCCCGCTGGCCGTGCAGACGGCCAAGAAAATCGTTACCGAATCGCGCGATTGGCGCCAGGCCGACATGTTCGACTTGCAGCGTCCTCGCGTCGCGCATATTTTCGTATCGGCCGATGCCAAAGAAGGCGCGACCGCTTTTGCGGAAAAGCGCAAGCCTGTGTGGCGCGGCAAGTAAGCACGCGTCTTCATAAAGAGAACCGACGGGCCGTTAGCCTGCCATTTTTACGATAGCTCAAGCCATGACAACCATTATTCGAGAAAACGACCTGATCCAGTCCATCGCGGATGCGGTGCAGTTCATCAGTTTTTACCATCCGGCCGATTACATCAAGCACCTGGCCCGGGCCTACGAACGAGAAGAAAGCCCCGCCGCGAAAGACGCAATTGCGCAAATCCTGACCAACTCGCGCATGTGCGCCGAGGGGCGTCGGCCCATTTGTCAGGACACCGGCGTGGTCAATGTGTTTCTAAAAGTCGGCATGGACGTGCGTTTCGATACGCAACGCAGCATGCAGGAAGTTTGCGACGAAGGCGTGCGCCAGGGCTATCTGAATCCCGATAACCCCCTGCGTGCCTCAATATTGTCCGACCCCCTGTTCACGCGCAAGAACACGCGCGACAACACGCCCTGTATCGTCAGCGTCGAGCTGGTCGCGGGCGACAAGGTCGACGTGCAAGTTGCAGCCAAGGGCGGCGGCTCGGAAAACAAGTCCAAGTTCGCCATGCTCAATCCCAGCGATTCCCTGGTCGATTGGGTGCTTAAAACCGTCCCTCAAATGGGTGCCGGCTGGTGCCCGCCCGGCATGCTGGGCATAGGCGTGGGCGGAACGGCCGAGAAAGCCATGCTGATGGCCAAGCAGTCGCTGATGGAAGACATCGATATGTATGAGCTGTTGCAGCGCGGGCCGCAGAACAAGCTTGAAGAGCTGCGTATCGACCTGTACCAGAAGGTGAACGCCTTGGGCATAGGCGCACAAGGTCTGGGCGGTTTGACCACGGTGCTGGATGTCAAGATCAATACTTTCCCGACGCATGCAGCCTCTAAGCCCGTGGCCATGATTCCCAATTGCGCCGCAACCCGTCATGTGCACTTCGAGCTGGACGGCTCCGGCCCCGCTCACTTGACGCCGCCTTCCTTGTCGGACTGGCCCGATGTGCACTGGGCACCCGATTACAACAAGTCTTTGCAGGTCGACCTGAACACCTTGACCCGCGAACAGGTGGCCAGCTGGAAACCCGGCCAAACCCTGCTTTTATCCGGCAAGATGCTCACTGGCCGCGACGCGGCGCACAAACGCATACAGGATATGCTGGCGCGCGGCGAGAAGCTGCCGGTCGACTTCACCAACCGTGTCATTTATTACGTGGGTCCGGTCGATCCTGTGCGTGACGAAGTCGTGGGTCCGGCAGGCCCGACCACCGCCACGCGCATGGACTCGTTCACCGACATGATGCTCGAGCAGACTGGGCTTATTTCAATGATAGGCAAGGCCGAGCGCGGTCCGGTCGCCATCGAATCCATACGCAAGCACGGTTCGGCCTATCTGATGGCTGTTGGCGGCTCGGCCTATCTGGTCTCCAAGGCCATACAGGGCGCCAAAGTGGTCGGCTTCGAAGACTTGGGCATGGAAGCCATTTACGAGTTCGACGTAAAAGACATGCCGGTTACGGTCGCGGTCGACTCCAAGGGTACATCGGTTCACGAGACCGGCCCAAGGGAGTGGCGCAGCCGAATCGCGGAAATTCCGCTAGTGCCCGTGAACTAGGCAATCTACCAGCCCGGATACGTCGCGATCCGGGCTTTTTTTGCTCCCAAGCGTGTTGTTTGGTTTCCCCAAAGCTAGGCTTATTAAAAAACGAATTCAAAAAACCTTGCCAGACAGGCAAGCTATACCCTTGACGTATTTTCAAACCATCTTGGGAAGAATCAATGACGACACAGGATCCGAGCTCATGGATAGGGCGCACAGAAAGCTGCGACGACACTATTGATGTCGGGCACGTTCAACGGATAGCCCTTAGCCTGGATGCGCCGGCTCCTGCCCAGGGCGACGCCTTGCCCCTGCTATGGCAGTGGGGCTTGTTTATAAACGCCTTGCCCTACCGCGAGCTGGGCGACGACGGCCACCCTCGGCGCGGCGGCTTCCTGCCTGCCGCCGACAACCGCAATCGCATGTGGGCGGGCGGTCGCCTGCAATTCTTGCAGCCCTTGCGCGTGGGTACGAAAGGGCGCCGCGAGTCCACGATATCGGCCGTTGTCGAAAAAGAGGGGCGCACCGGCAAGCTGCTGTTCGTAACCGTAAAGCACGAGTATATTCAGGGCGATGCGCTGTGCATCTCTGAAGAGCAGGATATCGTCTACCGCGAGCCCAGCCCTCCCAAGCTCGAAGGCAGCGTGGCTGCGTCCCAGGGACAGTGGTCGGAGACTGTCGTGCCCGATTCCGTCATGCTTTTTCGCTATTCGGCAGTCACGTTCAACGGACACCGGATTCACTACGATGAGCCGTATACGACGCGCACGGAAGGCTATCCGGGTCTGGTAGTGCATGGCCCCATGATCGCGACGCTTATGTGCCGTGCTTTTATAAACGCTCACCCCGACAAGCAGGCGACTTCCCTGTCGTATCGCGGCCTGCGGCCCCTGATTTCCCCACGGCCTTTTACGGTTGGCGGAGCGCTGGGCGAGCAGGGCAGCGCTGATCTATGGGCCGAGCAGGACGGCACGCTGGCGCATCAGGCGCAATTGAGGTTCAAGGCATGAGTACAAACATGAAAAACAGTGCATCCATCAAAGCCCCGCAAGCGGGCTCATCGCCCCGACCGCTGGACGGCATTACGGTAGTCAGTCTTGAACACGCCATTGCTGCGCCGTTCTGTACCCGGCAATTGGCCGACCTTGGAGCGCGCGTCATCAAGGTAGAGCGTCCGGGTGTGGGCGACTTTGCACGGGGCTACGACGAGCGTGTCAAAGGTCTGTCTTCGCATTTTGTCTGGACCAATCGTTCCAAGGAAAGTCTTGCACTCGACCTGAAGCATCCCGACGCAAGCAAAATACTGAGCGGCCTGCTGGAGCAGGCCGATGTGCTGGTGCAAAATTTGGCACCTGGCGCCGCCGCGCGGCTGGGCCTGTCGTTCGAGACCTTGCACGAAAATCATCCCCGCCTGATCGTGTGCGATATATCCGGCTATGGCGAAGGCGGTTCGTACCAGGACAAGAAGGCTTACGATCTTTTGATTCAAAGTGAAAGCGGCTTTTTATCGGTAACCGGCGGACCGGACAGCCCCGCCAAGGCTGGGTGCTCGATTTCCGATATTGCCGCCGGCATGTACGCTTACAGCGGCATTCTGTCGGCCTTGCTGCTGCGCGAACGCACAGGCCAGGGCAGCCGTATCGACATTTCCATGCTGGAAAGTATGGTCGAGTGGATGGGTTTTCCCATGTACTATGCGTTCGATGGGGCCACGCCGCCGCCGCGTGCCGGTGCAGCCCATGCCACCATTTACCCTTACGGCCCATTTCCTGTCGGAGACGGCACCGAGGTCATGCTGGGACTGCAAAACGAGCGCGAGTGGGCGGCATTTTGCAAGACCGTCCTGCAGCAGCCAGAGCTGGCCGGCGATAGCCGCTTCAGTTCCAACTCCTTGCGCGTGGCCAACAAAGAGGCCTTGCGCGTTCTGATCGTTACCGCCTTTGCGTCCTTGTCGCGTGCGCAGGTCGTCGAACGCCTGGAGGCCGCCAGCATAGCCAATGCCGGCGTCAACACCATGAGCGATGTCTGGGCGCACCCCCAACTGGCCCAGCGCGGGCGCTGGCGTGAAGTGGACAGCGCGGTCGGTCCGTTACCCGCCCTGATTCCGCCGGCAAGCAGTTCGGCCTTCCAGGCCCGCATGGATAAAATTCCCGCTTTGGGCGAGAACTCCGCTGCCATCCTTGCCGAGCTGGGTTACACGGCAGAGCAGATAAAAACATTTACGCAGCAAGGAATCATCTGATGACAGCAACAGTAAGGTCGGCCCTGTTCGTGCCGGCAAGCCGCCCGGACCGATTTGAAAAGGCGTTGGCGGCTGGTGCCGATGCCGTGATCATCGACCTGGAAGACGCGGTCGAGCACGATGTTAAAGATACGGCTCGTCAGCACGTAAGCGACTTTGCAAAGGCGCATCCGCAGACTTCTTTTTTAGTGCGCGTCAACGGCGCGACCACGCCCTGGTTCGCCGACGACCTTGCCATGTGCACCCGGTTTTCGGCGATAAGCGGAATTTTGCTGCCCAAGGCTGAATCGGCGCAACAGATAGGCCAGGCTGCTGCCACCGGCAAGCCTGTGCTGCCCATCGTCGAAAGCGCTGCGGGCGTGCTGGCGCTGGACCAAATGTCGGCGGCACCGGGAGTCCAGCGTTTGTCTTTCGGCAGCCTCGATCTGATGCTTGAGCTGGGCACCACGCCCGATACGGCCGGCGCGCAATTGTTGCTGGATCACATCCGTTGCCAGATACTGCTGCATAGCGCGGCGCATCGGCTGGCGCCGCCGCTGGATGGCGTCTACCCTGATTTTGCCAATAAAGAAGGCTTGGCCGCAGTGGCCCGCCAGGTGCGCGACATGGGCTTTGCCGGAATGCTTTGCATACATCCCGCCCAAGTAGCGGTTATTCATTCTGTTTTCGCGCCGTCGCAGGCCGATCTGGATTGGGCCAAGCGTGTGGCGACGATAGCTGCGCAAACCGGTTCATCCGCCTTCCAGCTGGACGGCAAAATGATCGATGCCCCCGTTATTGAGCGTGCGCGGCGCATGCTCGCCAGCCAGGCTACGGCCTGATCAACCGGTTAGGCGAACTGGCCGGACGGGGTAGCGAGGCCGCGATTACAACAAATGCAGTCTTTGATCTGCGCACGCGCTCAGCAGCGTGCGCAGATCGCCTTGTCGCAGACATAAGTCGGGCGCCAGTTCCGCGAGCGGCTTCAATACAAATGCCCGTTCGTGCATGCGAGGGTGCGGCACGATCAGGTCAGGCTCGTTGATTTCCTGTTGGCCGTAAAGAAGCAGATCCAGATCCAGTGTGCGCGGAGCATTGCGATAGGGACGCAGGCGTCCGTGCTCGTGTTCGATTTTTTGTATTGCGGCTAATAATTCGTGGGCGCTCAGGCTGGTTTCGATTGCGGCGACCGCATTGACGTAATCGGGGCCGCTGGAATCCACGGGTGCGCTGCTATAGAGCCGCGATAGCGTCAGGGCGCTTATGCCGCGCAGTGCGGCCAGCGCGGCTGCGGCCTGGCGCAAGCTGGCCGACGCATTACCCAGGTTGGCACCCAGACCGATGTAGGCCAGCGTCATGGTCGGGCCATGTAAATTCAAGCCTGCGGCGGAGGGGCCGGCCTGTTGGCCTGGCGGCGTCTGGGGCTGCGGCGGCGTTTGCCCGCGCCTGTTGCCCTGTCGCGATTCTGCGCCTGATACGACTCTATCATTTCGCCGCGCATCGAGTCGTCGGCATTGACCAGGTCCATCCACCATTGCGCCTGCACGCTATCGACTTCGCGCGCTTCGGCCCGCAATTGCAGAAAATCTACGGCGGCGCGAAAGCGCGGCTGTTCGGCCATGCGCCAAATGGATTTGGCATTGGCGCGCTCGAAGCGGGCCTGCATGAACCAGATTTCGCGCATGTCGGCCTGGAATCGGCGTTGTATTGCCAACTTGCGGGTCTGTTCTTCGACGACCGAGTCGGCGGCCAGCATAAGTGCCTGGGCCGCGTGCTCGCCGCTGGCGCAGATTTCCTGCCAGCGTTTGTTGACCAGCTTCCAGAGCAGAGCCGCAAACAGGAAGCTGGGGCTGATGGTTTTGCCCGCCCGCACGCGGGCATCGGTACGCGCCAGCGCCAGCTCGACGAACTGTTCGCCGCCGTCTTCTTCAAATATCAGGTCGATGAGCGGCAGCAGGCCCTGATGCAGGCCCACAGACTGCAACTGACGCAGGCAGTCCATGGCGTGGCCGCAGGTCAGCAACTTAAGGATTTCGTCGAACAGACGCGAGGACGGTACATTTTCGATAAGCGGCGCTAGGCGCGCGATCGGTTCGCGTGTGGCCGGATCGATGGTGCCGTTCAGCTTGGCGGCGAAGCGCAATGCTCGCAGCATGCGCACCGGGTCTTCGCGATAGCGTTGCTCGGGGTCGCCTATCATGCGTACTACGCGCTTTTTAAGGTCGCTGACGCCGCGGTGATAGTCGATGACTTCTTCGTTGATGGGGTCGTAGTACAGCGCGTTCAGGGTGAAGTCGCGGCGTGCGGCGTCTTCTTCCTGGCTGCCGAATAGATTGTCGCGCAGGATGCGGCCATGTTCGTCGGTATGTTCATCGCTGCCGGCGTTGGCGCGAAAGGTCGAGGTTTCGATGATTTCCTGACCAAAGACCACATGCACCAGTTGGAAACGCTTGCCGATGATGCGCGCGCGCCGGAACAGCGGACGGATCTGGTTGGGCGTCGCGTTCGTGGCAACGTCGAAATCCTTGGGTTCCAGGCCTACTATCAGGTCACGCACGGCGCCGCCCACGATATAGGCGTCGAACCCTTCGTAACGCAGGACTTCACAGACTTTTATGGCGTGGCGCGAGACGTTGCGACGGTCGATTCCATGCTTGTCGCGCGACAGGCGCTCGGGACCCCGCGCAGGAGAGGAGAACAGGCGCCCGACAAAGTTTTTTATTGTTTCTTTCAGCATATATCGTATTTTAGGACTTTGCGTCCTGCATGTCCTTGAATAGATCAAGTATCGTCCAACCGCGCTCTTGCGCCACCTGGCGCAAGACGGGGCTGGGATTGGTGGCAATGGGATGGCTGACCGCTTCCAGCAGCGGCAAGTCGTTGGGCGAGTCGCTGTAAAAATATACGCGTTCGAAATCGGCCAGCGTTAGGTCCATGCCCGCCAGCCACTCGTTGACCCGGGTGATTTTTCCAGCCTGAAAGCTGGGCGTGCCCTGAATGCGCCCGGTATAGCGCCCATCGCGCATTTGTGCAATGGTGGCGATCAGGTGGGGAATTCCGAAGGCGCGTGCGATGGGGGCG
>DATCYE010000013.1:0-5600 GCA_036570485.1 Pusillimonas sp.
GTCCAATCTGGAGACATGATATGTTTGTTATGAAAAATATGCGCAAGCTCGTGGGCGCGACATTGCTGGCAAGTTGTGCCGCACTTGCGCTTGGCTCGGCCTCTGCTGCGGCGGAAACCATCGACCAGGTCAAAGAAAAGGGCGAGCTCACCATCGGCATGCTCGTCGACTTCCCGCCCTACGGCATCATGAACACCGAAAACAAGCCCGACGGCTATGACGCCGATGTGGCGCGCCAGTTGGCCAAAGACTTGGGCGTCAAGCTGAACATTGTTCCTGTTACCGGCCCCAACCGCATTCCTTATCTATTGACCAACAAGGTCGATGTGCTGATTGCATCGTTGGCTATTACACCTGCGCGCGCCGAGCAGGTGCAGTTTTCCCATCCCTATTCGGCAGCTCAGATCGTTGTCTTCGGCGGCAAAGATTTGAAACTGGCGACAGCTGAAGATTTGGCCGGCAAGCGTATTGGCGTGGCTCGCGCCAGCACCCAGGACATCGCGGTGACCAAGGTTGCTCCCAAGGATGCCAATATCCGCCGCTTTGACGACGATGCCTCGGCCATGCAGGCCCTGCTGTCCGGTCAAGTAGATGCCATTGGCTGCTCGACCACGGTTGCCGCCCAGATCGCCAAGCGTTCGCCCGATCGTTTCGAAAACAAGTTCGTTTTGCTGCAGCAGGAAATGGCTGTGGCCATGCGTCCGGGCGAGCCTGATACGCTTAAGGCCATCAACGAGCTGGTCGACAAGAACATCCAGAACGGCGAGTTCAGCAAGTTGTTCCAGAAATGGCTGGGCGCTCCTTTGCCCGAGCTGAAGAAATCCTGATTGCATAGCGATTGATCATGACAGACAGACAGACCGCGCCTGCTGTCGATCCCGTAGATCGTCCCGCCCAGGGCGGGACGATTATCGAGATCGAAGGGCTTAACAAGTGGTACGACAAATTCCACGTCCTGACCGATATCGACCTGACGGTCGCGTCGGGCGAACGCATTGTTATCTGCGGTCCGTCCGGCTCGGGTAAATCCACACTTATTCGTTGCATTAACGGGCTGGAAAAAGTGCAGCAAGGCCGCATCGTGGTTGACGGCATCGACCTGACCGCCAAGGCCGGCAACATCGACGCCGTGCGCCAGGAAGTGGGCATGGTGTTCCAGCAGTTCAATCTGTTTCCGCACATGACTGTGCTGCAAAATTGCATGTTGGCGCCCATGCGCTCGCGCGGCACCAGCAAGGCCGAAGCCGAAGCGCTGGCCATGAAGTACCTGACGCGGGTACGCATCGGCGATCAGGCGCTTAAGTACCCCAGCCAGTTGTCCGGCGGACAGCAGCAGCGGGTGGCGATTGCACGCGCCTTGTGCATGACGCCCAAGGTGATGTTGTTCGACGAACCCACCTCGGCACTGGACCCCGAAATGGTCAAGGAAGTGCTAGACACCATGATCGGTCTGGCCGAAGACGGCATGACCATGTTGTGCGTGACGCACGAAATGGGTTTTGCCCGCAGCGTGGCCGATCGGGTGATTTTCATGGCTGACGGACAAATTGTCGAGCAGGCAGCTCCCGAGCAATTTTTCAGCAATCCCACTCACGAGAAGACCCGCAACTTCCTGGGCCAGATACTGAACCACTGAACGGCCTGGCGTCGTGTTTATTTATCTCCCCTCTTATGGGGCGGGCCGCGCACGGGCGGCCAAAGCGGAATCATGAATTCGTCGCAACAGATTATTGTGTCTTTATCGTCGTTTGGCGCATCCGAAGTGAAGCGCCATGGTCAGGCCTGGTTCATGGCGCTGTGCCACGCAGCCGGCGCCGATGGTGCCGAAGTGCGTGGCGAGTTGCTGCAAGGTCATGAGAACGAGTTATCCGAACTGGCGGCGGTCGTGCGCGACACCGGGCTGGCTTGCGTGTATTCCAGTCCCGACATGTTGTGGGATGCGGTCGGCGGGTTTTGCCGGCCAGCTCTGGAGCTAGGCCTGGCGAATGCCCAGGTGCTTGCCGCATCGACATTGAAAATGTCCATAGGCGGATTCAATACCGCTTCGGCATCGACGCTAAAGGAGTTCGGCGACTGCCTGGCTCAAACCTCAACGCACTTGCTGATCGAAAACGATCAAACGGTCAGCGCTGGAACACTGCCTGCCTTGCAACGGTTTTTCGAAAGCCTGGATGGTGCAGGCCTGTCGGTGGGCATGACGTTCGATATGGGTAACTGGCACTGGGTGGGCGAATGCCCTTTACAGGCTGCGCAGGTGTTTTCGTCGCGCGTCAAGTATGTGCATTGCAAGGGTGTGCAGCGCACGCCGGCGCGCTGGATTGCCGTGCCGCTGAATGATTCCGCAGCGCCCTGGCGCGCCGTGTTTCGGGCCATGCCCCAAGGATTACCCCGCGCCATCGAATACCCTTTGATCGGCGACGATCTCCTGGCCATTACAAGAGCGGCAGTCCAGCAACTGCGCAATCTGGAGGACAATCTGTGAGCAGCGCATTAGATGTTGTGACATTCGGCGAAGCCATGATGATGCTCGTGGCCGATAAGCCAGGACCTATCGAGCAGGCGCAGGCTTTCTACAAGCGCACAGCCGGCGCCGAAACCAATGTGGCCATCGGCCTGACGCGTCTGGGGCTGAAAGTGGGCTGGGCCAGTCGCCTGGGTGCCGATACCATGGGACGTTATCTACTTGCCGAAATGCAGCGCGAAGGCATCGATTGTTCTCATGTCATTTGCGACCCGACGCAGCGCACGGCCTTGCAGTTCAAGGGTCGGGTCACCGACGGCAGCGATCCTCCTATCGAATACCATCGCAAGGGTTCTGCAGCCAGCCAGATGCAAATCGCCGATATCGACCAGCCGTGGCTGTGCGGTGCACGCCATTTGCATAGTACCGGCGTGTTCGCCGCCATATCCGACAACTGCTATCAGGTGTCGCGCAAGACCATGGAGTTGATGCGCGCGGCCGGCAAGACGGTATCTTTCGATCCGAATCTGCGTCCCACTTTGTGGTCATCCACCGAGGCCATGCGTGCGGGCATCAATCAGCTTGCTTTTGCCGCCGACTGGGTTTTTCCCGGTCTGGAAGAAGGGCGCTTGCTGACCGGTTTGCAAAGCCCCGAGGAAATCGCCCGCTACTATCGCGAGCACGGCGCCCGCCTGGTTGTGATCAAGCTGGGCGCAGACGGCGCCTATTTCGACAATGGTGCCGAGCAGGCTTATGTGCCGGGCTGTCCGGTCGACACAGTGGTCGATACGGTCGGCGCGGGCGATGGCTTTGCGGTTGGCGTTATCAGTGCCTTGCTTGAAGGCTTGCCGCTGCGAAAGGCTGTCGAACGTGGTAGCTGGATAGGCGCACGTGCCGTGCAGGTGCTGGGCGATACCGAAGGGTTGCCAACACGCGCGGAGCTGGAACAGGCGGGGCGTTGAACTACTTTGCCATGCCGGGTTTCCCGCACATGGCGACTTTATCGGAGGGGCGGCAACATGAGTCGTAAACAGGTTTTGGTGTACAGGGCCTTGCCCGCCGAGCAACTGGATCGCATACGGCAAGAACACGACGTCGTCGTGGCCGACCCGCGTATTGCCGATCAGGAAGTAGCCTTTCTAGAAGCCTTGCCGCAAGCGCAAGGTCTGATCGGATCCAGCTACTCCATAGACGAGGCCTTGCTGGCCCGGGCGCCGCGCCTTGAGGTGGTCTCAAGTATTTCGGTAGGGGTCGATAAGTATCAGATCGATGCCTTTCAGCGACGTGCAATCACCTTGTGTCATACCCCCGGCGTATTGACCGAAACCGTCGCCGACCTGCTGTTTGCCATGATGCTGGCCACCAGCCGCCGCATCCTGGAACTGGGTCGCTATGTACAGCAAGGCCGCTGGAAACGCAGCGTGGGTGAAGATATGTATGGCTGGGACGTACACGGCAAGACCTTGGGCATACTGGGCTACGGTCGCATCGGCCAGGCCTTGGCGCAGCGCGCTGCCCTGGGCTTTAATATGCCGGTGCTCTACCACACGCGTCGCCCGACCTCCAGCGGATTGCCCGAAGGCAAGGCGCGGGCAGCGACGCTCGACGAACTGCTGCGTCAGTCTGATTTCATTGTCGTGGTTTTGCCCCTGACCGCGCAGACTGAAGGCATGATAGGGCCGAATGAATTTGCGCTTATGAAGCCGGAAGCCATACTGATCAACGGCGCGCGCGGACCTATTGTGCAAGAGACGGCGCTGCTAGATGCGCTGGATCAGGGCCGCCTGCGCGCCGCTGGACTGGATGTCTTCGATGTCGAGCCGCTACCGCAGGATTCGCCGCTGCGCGACCATCCCAAGGTATTGCCATTGCCGCACATCGGCTCGGCTACCCACGAAACCCGCCTGGCGATGGCGACGATGGCTGTCGATAATCTTTTGCTGGCGCTGGCGGGCAAGGCGCCGCTTGCCGCCTACGACACGGCCACGGCGGGCGCGGCATAAGCCGCGCTTTTGCCCAAGCAGCAGCTGTAGTCGTATTACCGGATCGCGCAGGCCTGTTGCGCCAGGCGTGTGATTTCGTCCCATTGCCGGCCGGCAACGGCCGCTTCGGGAGTCAGCCATGATCCGCCCACGCATTTCACATTGGATAAGGCCAGGTATTGGCCCGCATTGGCGGCATTGATTCCACCGGTGGGGCAGAAAACGATATCGGGCAAGGGGCCTTGCAAGGCCTTAAGCAGAGCTACGCCACCGACCGCTTCGGCGGGGAAAAGCTTCTGCACGGTAAAGCCCTGATCGGCGGCGTACATGGATTCGGACGCGGTAGCGACGCCGGGTAGGAAAGGAATGCCCGAGTCTTGCGCGGCCTGGGCGATTTCGGCGGTCAGGCCGGGGCTGACACCGAAGCGGGCGCCGGCCTTTATTGCGGCCTCCAGCTGTTTCGCGCTGCGCACGGTACCTACGCCCACCAGGGCCTCGGGTACCGACTGGCTGATCAGGGTAATGGCTTGCAGCGCGGTGTCAGAGCGCAGGGTGATTTCCAGGCTGCGCACACCGCCCGCCACAAGAGCTTGCGCCAGTTCCACGGCCGTGTCGATGTCTTTGATGACGATGACCGGCATAACGGGGCTTTGTTCCAGCAGTTCAAGTGCATTCATTTGTTCATTGCTCGCTATAAGACAGTAGTTGTTTGTGTTGCGGCCCAGTCCGGGTGACCGAAGGTGCCGGCACCCGACTCGGCTGCATCGGCATGCAGGCGGAAGGAGGCGAACAGTTCGCGTCCGAATCCCGTTTGATGGGAGCCGATATCGACTGGGACGGGTGTGCGATTTTCCCAGTCGACAGGCGCAAGCACGGCCAATTGACCGGTGTCGGCATCCAAGCGCAGCATATCGCCGTCTTGCAGGCGGGCCAGAGGGCCGCCGGCCAGGGCTTCGGGCGATACATGGATGGCGGCCGGCACTTTGCCGGATGCGCCGGACATGCGCCCATCGGTGACCAAGGCCACTTTGAATCCTTGATCCTGCAACACGGAAAGTGCTGGAGTTAGTTTGTGCAACTCGGGCATGCCATTGGCCTTAGGTCCTTGGTAGCGTACGACGGCGATGAAGTCGCGCGCCAGTTCGCCTCTATTGTAA
>DATCYE010000014.1:0-4530 GCA_036570485.1 Pusillimonas sp.
CTTGGCTTCACCGTATTTAGCGTGGCGCTTTATTATGCGCTTATCTACACCACCGCAATCAACACCAGTATTTTGCAAGGAGGCATGCCGCTATTCGTATTTGCGGCCAGCTTCGTTTTATTTTCCAGCCGTATAAGCGTAGAGCAGGCGCTTGGCTTTGCTTTTTCTTTTATAGGTGTGATCGTCATCGCCATGCGTGGCGATCTGGCCAATTTGATTGGTCTTGACATCAATTTCGGCGATGCGTTGATGCTGATCGCCATCATGTCCTATGGGATCTATACCGCTGCGCTACGCAGCAAACCTCAGATGCACTGGACAAGCTTGATATTCATCTTGTGCCTGGGGGCCACTTTGGCGTCCCTCCCCATGCTGGCTTTTGAGGCGGCGCAAGGCCAGACCATTTTTCCAGACCCGCGAGGCTGGGCGGTAATCGCCTATGTCGTTATTTTTCCATCGCTTATAGGCCAGGTCTTTTATATTCGCGCAGTGGAACTTATAGGCGCGAATCGGGCAGGCTTGTTCATTAACTTGCTGCCTGTGTGGGGAGCCTTGTTGGCGGTGACTATTCTTGGGGAAGAGTTTCACCTGTATCACGCTGTCGCACTGACGGCGATTCTGGCAGGAATCAGTCTGGCCGAATATGGCGGCCGCAAGCTAAGTGGAAAACAATAATATGAGCAAACCCCAAGCCCGTCACCGTTCTGAATTCAAAGTTTTCGCACCGATCACCACCAGGTGGATGGATAACGACGTATATGGACACGTAAATAATGTCACCTATTACTCGTACTTCGATACGGCTGTGAACGGCTACTTGGTGGAACAGGGCGTGCTTGATATGCATGATGGCGCCGTCATCGGCCTGGTTGTCGAAACCGGTTGCCAGTATTTCTCGCCGATCGCTTTTCCGGACGCCATTGAAGCGGGCTTTAAGGTGGCTAAACTGGGCAATAGCAGCGTGCGCTATGAAATCGGAATTTTCAAGCAAGGCGAATCGCTCAGCGCTGCGCACGGTCATTTTGTGCATGTGTACGTCGATAAGCAAAGCCGTCGCCCGGTGTCTTTGCCCTTGGAGTTAAAAAAAGTGCTTGAGGCACTTATTTAGCTTCATGTCAGCAGCGCTGTGGCAATATTGGATTCCATACTTCAGTAGCGCTTACCTTGTCTACACCCATCCCCGCGCTTGCAGTAATAAGGCTTGCCGAAAGGTATATGATACGTTTGTAAGCAACAAAGATTAAGTGCCGGTGGCGTTGCCTCATTGCGATAAAGGACGGAATTTCATGAACTCCCTTACAAATGCTCTTGACGCCTCCGTCGCAGCGATGCTTCCCAAGCTAGAGGCTATCTACAAAGATTTGCATCAAAACCCAGAGTTGTCCATGCAGGAGTTTCGCACGGCGGGCATTGTGGCCGATTTTCTGCAAAAGCTGGACGGCTGCGAGGTTACAAGCAAGGTCGGGGTCACCGGTGTGGTGGGCGTCTTGAAAAATGGCCAGGGGCCCACGGTCATGCTGCGCGCCGACATGGATGCACTGCCCATGGCGGAGGCCACCGGCCTGCCTTACGCAAGTTCGGCCGTCGCAAAGGACGAGGATGGCGTTGAAACCGGCGTAGCCCATAGTTGCGGACACGATTTGCATGTGACCTGGCTGCTTGGCGCGGCACAAATTCTTGCCGGCCATCGCGATCAGTGGTCGGGAACCGTCCTGTTGGTATTCCAGCCTGGCGAAGAGGTCGGCCGTGGGGCACAAAGCATGATGGACGACGGCATGATGCAGCGCTTTCCCAAGCCTGACATTATTCTTGGTCAGCATGTCATGGTGGGTCGGGCAGGTACGGTGGGGTATCGCAGCGGTACCATATTATCGGCGGGAGACAGCCTTAAGGTGCGACTGTTCGGGCGGGGTTCCCATGGGTCGCAACCACAGACGGCTATCGACCCGGTCATTATGGCCGCGGCAACAACCATGCGCTTGCAAACCATAGTTTCGCGGGAAGTTGCGCCATCCGATAGCGCGGTGCTGACGATAGGTGCCTTGCAGGCCGGCACCAAGGAAAACATCATTCCTGATGAGGCCATGCTTAAGCTTAATATCCGGACTTACGACGAGAATGTGCGCCAGCACGTATTGAGCGCTGTCCGGCGCATATGTTGTGCCGAATGTGCAGCCTCGAATGCGCCGCGCGAGCCGGAATTTACGTCGTTAAGCAGCTATCCGCTGACACGCAACGATGTGGAGTCCACCGAGCAGGTCGCTCAAGCCTTCAAGAAGCAGTTCGGCGAACAGGCGTACGAAACCAAGCCAGCGGCGGCCAGCGAAGATTTCAGTATATTTGGGCGAACCTGGAAGGTACCTTACGTGTTCTGGTTCGTGGGCGGTACCGACGCCAAGACCTACGACGATGCGCTCGAACGCGGCGAGGTCAATGCCATCCCCAGCAATCACTCCCCCAAGTTTGCCCCTGTGCTTGATCCCACACTGAAGACGGGCTTGCAGGCGATGCTTACTGCAGCATCCGCCTGGCTCTGCAAAGAATGAGGCCGGTTTGGACGGAGTAATGCCATTTACCGTGCTCGATTTGCTGGGCACATTCGCTTTTGCGCTTAGCGGCGCCATTGCAGCCAGGCAGAAAAGGCTGGATCTGTTCGGTGTGCTGTCGTTGGCGTATATCGTGGCTTGCGGTGGCGGTGTGCTGCGCGACCTGGCAATAGGCGCCACGCCGCCCGCCGGCCTGTCTGACTGGCGCTACCTGGCTATTGCCGCGTTGGCTGCTTTGTTGACGATAGCAGCCTACCCATGGGTGCAGCGCATGAACAATCCGGTTCAGCTTTTCGACGCTTTGGGCCTGGGTTTTTTCGCCGTGTTTGGTGCGCATTAAGCGCTGGCATATGGTCACAATATAGAAGTGGCCATTATATTGGGCGTCATTTCCGCCGTTGGCGGCGGGGTGATGCGCGACATTTTATTGAATCGCACGCCACTGATTCTCCGCAAAGAAATTTATGCTTCGGCCGCTCTGGTAGCCGCTGCCATACAGGTTGTTGGCGAGCACCTGGACTGGTCCCTGCAATGGGTGCCTTGGGTCGGCATAGTCGTCTGCTTCGGCTTGCGGTATTTGTCAGTTCGTTTTCAATGGAACCTGCCGCGCTTTGGAGGCGGAGCGCAATAAAGAGTTCGTGGCGCTTAGGCTTCAGCTGGCATAAGATAGCCGTCTATTATTCGGAATAGCCTAGCCACGGAACCGATATCCTTATGAGTGTTTCACCCTTAGCCCCGTTCAAGCACGCCTCCTTCCGCGCCTTATGGACGGCTACCCTGGCGTCCAACTTGGGTGGTCTGGTCCAGACGGTGGGCGCCGGCTGGATGATGACCACCATTTCAACGTCGGACGATATGGTCGCATTGGTGCAGGCGGCCACCACGCTGCCCATTATGATTTTCTCGCTTGCGGCCGGGGCGCTGGCCGACAGCTTCGAGCGCCGCAATATCATGCTGGTGGCGCAAATATTGATGATGGTGGTATCAACCGGGCTAGCCATCTTCGCTGTGGCGGGCCTGCTGACACCCTGGCTGCTGCTGGCTTTCACCTTTTTCATCGGCTGCGGCACCGCGCTGCACAATCCGTCCTGGCAGGCGTCGATGGGTGATCTTGTCCCGCGCGAGGATCTTCCGGGCGCGGTCACGCTGAACAGCATGAGCTACAACCTCATGCGCAGTATCGGCCCGGCAGTCGGCGGCCTGATCGTTGCCGTGGCGGGCGCGGCCTTTGCCTTTGCGGTGAATGCAGTCAGCTACATCGCCCTGATCAGAGCGCTGGCGCGCTGGAAGCCGCAACGCGCCGCCGATCCATTGCCTAGGGAGTCTTTCGGTAGCGCCATGTCGGTTGGGTTGCGCTATATCGCCATGTCGCCCAATCTGCTGAAAGTCATGTGCCGCAGTTTCATTTTCGGGCTCGCCGCAGTATCGGTTTTGGCTTTACTGCCGCTGGTCACGCGTGACCTGGTAGCGGGCGGCGCGTTCTCTTACGGCGTTATATTGGGTTGCTTCGGGGCGGGAGCCATCTGCGGAGCTTTGCTGAACGCGCGGGTGCGCGATCGCTGGAACAATGAAACCATTGTGCGCGCCACCTTCCTGGTTTTCGCGCTGAGCGTTCTGGTGCTGGCGCAAAGTCGCCAGATGTGGCTAAGCTGCCTGGCCGTGCTGCCCGCCGGCGCATGTTGGGTCATGACGCTATCGCTCTTTAACGTCACGGTACAGCTGTCGACACCGCGTTGGGTGGTGGGGCGCGCGCTGGCGCTATACCAAACAGCCACCTTCGGCGGCATGGCGGCAGGTAGCTGGATTTGGGGTGTAAGCGCCGAAGCCTATGGCGTGGACGGCGCCTTGGTCGGATCGGCTGTCATATTGGTGTTGGGCGCGGCAGTGGGCTTGCGCTACGTACTGCCCGAGTTCAGCAAATTAAGCCTGGACCCGCTGGATCATTTTCACGAACCCACGCTACAGCTGGACTTAAGACCGCGCA
>DATCYE010000015.1:0-7461 GCA_036570485.1 Pusillimonas sp.
CGATGTCCTGACCATGCATCGCAGCCTGGCCGCCATGCGCGATGCCGGCGCGGTCTTCGTGGCACTAGAGGCCTCGTCCATCGGTCTTGTGCAATGCCGCCTGGATCACGTGCATATTGATATTGCCGCCTTCACCAACCTGACGCACGATCATCTCGACTATCACCATACGCTGGAAAACTACAAACAGGCCAAGTTCGAGCTATTCGACTGGCCCGGTCTGCGCCGTGCAGTGGTCAATGCCGACGATGCTGCCGGGGCCGAACTGTTGCAGACGCTGTCCCCGGCAAAGGCTATTTCGTACTCTATGCAGCCTGCCTCGGTTGCCGATGTGAGGGCCGAAGACGTTCAGACGGGCGCTTACGGGCTGGTCTTTAATTTGCTTACGCACGACGGCGCAGCGCAGTTGCTGACGCGCCTGGTGGGTGCGCACAATATTTCCAATCTGTTGTTGGTTGCGGCGGTATTGCAAGAGCTGGGCTGGGATTTGTCCAGGGTGGCGCGTGTTTTGGCAACCTTGCGCTCGGTCGAAGGCCGTTTGCAGATGATCGAGCCGCTTGCCCGGACTGGCGCAGTTCGGGCCGCTGCGCTGGTTGTGGTCGATTACGCGCATACGCCTGATGCCTTGGAGCGCGCCCTGCTTGCCTTGCGCGATGTGGCCGCAGTGCGCGCAGGCCGGCTGGTGTGTGTGTTCGGCTGCGGCGGCAGCCGCGACAGCAGCAAGCGGCCTATTATGGGGCGCATTGCCGCTGAACGCGCCGATATGGTGGTGCTGACCAACGATAACCCCCGCGCTGAAGACCCCCGTGAAATCATCGAGCAGATTGCGGCGGGCATGCCTGGCGCGCCTCGCGTCGAGCAAGACCGGGCGCTCGCCATCCTGTCGGCCATCTGGAGCGCCGGCCCCGAAGATGTCGTATTGCTGGCCGGCAAGGGGCACGAGACTTATCAGGAATCGCAAGGGGTGCGCGCGCCGTTCGATGACCGGGAATGGGCCCGATTCGCACTGACATTCCAGCAGGACTCCAGGTTGTCGACCGATACGCGCAAGCTTTCCGAAGGCCAGATGTTTTTGGCACTGAAGGGCGAGGCTTACGATGGGCATGATTATCTGGCAACGGCTCTTGAGGCGGGCGCGTGCGCGGCCATCGTCCAGCGGCACGACGCGGCTGTGGATTTGCCGCAATTTGTGCTGGGCGATACGCGACAGGCGCTGCTGCGGATAGCCACGGCGTGGCGGCGACTGTTCCAGCTGCCGGTCATAGGTGTTACCGGTAGCAACGGCAAGACCACGACCAAGGAAATGATTGCGTCCATTTTGCTCCGGGCCTTGGGCGAAGAGGGCAGCCTGGCGACCAAGGGAAATCTGAATAACGATATTGGCGTGCCGCTGACGGTCTTGCGTTTGAACGACCGTAACCTGGCGGCTGTTTTCGAGCTGGGCATGAATCACCCAGGAGAAATAGCGCTGTTGGCGGCTGTGGCGCAGCCCACGGTGGCGCTGGTCAACAATGCTCAGCGCGAACACCAGGAATTCATGCATACGGTTCAGGCCGTGGCGGTGGAAAACGGATCGGTGCTGACGGCCTTGCCTGAAGACGGCATGGCCGTGTTTCCCGGCGACGACACTTATACCGATCTGTGGATCGAGATGGCCCAAGGCCGCAAGATCTTGCGTTTCGGTTTCGATGCCGACTTTGAAGTCTATGCCGATCAGATACATGCCGAACCTTCGCGCACCCTGTGTCAGCTTCATACGCCTGTGGGCAGTGTCAGCCTGGCCCTATCTGCGCCTGGCGTGCATAACCTGCGCAATGCCTTGGCGGCGGCAGCTTGCGCTCTATGCGCCGGCGTATCGCTGACGGCTATAGCGCAGGGCCTGGAAGCGTTCAACCCTGTGGCGGGTCGCATGCAGCCGCGCAAGCTGGCCGGCGGGTTCCAGTTGATTGACGATACCTACAACGCGAATCCCGATTCGGTGCGGGCTGCCATCGACGTGCTGGCCCAATTGGCGGGCAAGAAAATACTGGTGCTGGGCGACATGGGCGAGGTCGGTGCGAATGGCCCTGCCATGCACGCCGAAGTAGGTGCTTATGCCAGCGAACGCGGCATCGATGTGTTGCTGGCTTTTGGCCCGGCCAGTGCCCACGCGGCTCAGGCATTCGGTGCCGGCGCGCGTACGTTTGATTCCATGGATGAACTGAACCGACATCTGCCGTCGCTGATTCCGGCCCACATTCTTGTCAAAGGATCGCGCAGCACCCGGATGGAACGCGTAGTCAGAGCGTTTGAAGAATACTTAATAAACCACGAAGAAGGGGTTCGCCATGCTACTTGAACTGGCGCGCTGGCTATCGGATTCGCACATACGCGCTTTTGGCGTGTTCGAATACATTACGTTCCGTGCTTTGCTGGCTTGCGGCACAGCCCTGTTGATAGGCCTGTTCGCAGGGCCTCGCGTTATTCGCAAACTGACCGAACTGAAGATCGGTCAGGCGGTGCGTGCTTACGGCCCCGAATCGCATCTGCAGAAGAACGGCACGCCCACCATGGGCGGAGCGCTGATCCTGATTTCAATCGGCGTAAGCACTTTGATGTGGGCGGATTGGACCAACCGTTTCGTCTGGGTGGTGCTGCTGGTGACTTTTGGTTTCGGCTGGATAGGCTGGGCCGACGACTATAAGAAAGTGGTCAATCGCGATCCCGAAGGCATGTCTTCGCGTCGCAAGTTTTTCTGGCAGGCACTAATCGGCATTGTTGCTGCGGTTTACCTTAGTTTTGCGGTGTCGGCTCCCGCCAATGCCGAGTTGTGGCCTTTGTTCAGGGATTGGGTGCTGAGCGGCTTTACTATGCCGCTGCCCACGCGCGCCGACCTGATCGTGCCCTTCTTCAAAAGCGTCAGTTATCCATTGGGCGTATTCGGTTTCGTGGCGCTTACATGGCTGGTGATCGTCGGGTCCAGCAATGCCGTCAACCTGACGGACGGGCTGGACGGACTGGCCATCATGCCCACCGTCATGGTGGGCAGCGCCCTGGGAATTTTCGCGTATGTGGTGGGCCGGGTCGATTATTCCAAATATCTGCTCTTTCCTTATATTCCAGGCGCCTCCGAGCTTATGGTTCTGTGCGCGGCGATTGCGGGCGCGGGGCTGGCCTTTCTGTGGTTCAACGCCTATCCGGCCCAGGTGTTCATGGGTGACGTTGGCGCCCTGGCTCTGGGCGGGGCGCTGGGAACCATCGCTGTCATCGTGCGTCAGGAAATCGTGCTCTTCATCATGGGCGGTGTGTTCGTGGTTGAAACCCTTTCGGTAATGCTGCAGGTGGCGTGGTTCAAGTACACCAAGAAAAGGTATGGCGAGGGGCGTCGGATTTTCCGCATGGCCCCGCTACACCACCATTTCGAGGTCAGCGGCTGGAAGGAAACCCAGGTAGTGGTGCGATTTTGGATCATCAGCATGATGCTGGTGCTTATTGGCTTGGCAAGTTTGAAACTGAGATGAGTACGATGTCTTTCCCTTCGCTGCGCGTCGATGGCCTGACCCTGATTCTGGGGCTGGGCGAGACGGGTGTGGCCGCGGCGCTGTGGTGCGCGCGGCACGGCGCGCATTTGCGGGTGTTGGACACGCGGGCCGAGCCCGGAGGGTTGTCTGCTCTGCAATCGAAGCTGGGTGCCGCGCATGTGGACTTCCGGCTGGGCCTGGACGTATTCACCGATGATGCCTTGCAGGATGTGCACACTATTGTTCTTAGCCCCGGCCTGTCGCCCTTGCAGGAGCCAATCAAGTCATTTCTGGCGCTGGCGGCCGCAAGGCAGATTCAGGTCGTGGGAGAAATCGAGCTTTTTGCACGGGCGCTGGCCGATATGTCGGAGCAGGGTTACCAGCCCAAACTCCTGGCTGTCACCGGCACTAACGGCAAGACCACTGTTACAGCCATGACGCGGCAGTTGGTGCAGGCTTGCGGCTTGTCCGCCCGCGCGGCCGGCAATATCAGTCCGGCGGCGTTGGCGGCCTTGAGCGACGCGCTGGATGCCGACGATCTGCCCGATGTCTGGGTGCTGGAGCTTTCCAGCTTTCAGCTCGAAGGCACGCACACGCTTGCGCCCGATGCGGCGGTGGTGCTGAACGTGACCCAGGATCATCTGGACTGGCATGGCAGCATGCAGGCCTATGCGGCGGCCAAGGCCAAGCTGTTGCAATGTTCGCGCGTGGCCATTGTCAATCGCGACGATCCGCTAGTGGCAGCCATGGTTGCCGCAACTGAATCGACCGCCGTACGCAGCTTCGGTCGCGAGCAGCCCGAGCTCGAGGGCGACCTGGGACTGGAAAACAGTAACGGCGTGCTGTGGTTGACGGCTGCCGAAGCGGTGGATTTCGATCTGCCTGTGGCGAGCTCCAAGCGCAAGAAATCCAAGGAAGAGCCCAAGCGCGCGGCGGGGCGCCCGGCTCGGCTGATGCCGGCGGATGCTCTGCGGGTGCGTGGTTTGCACAATGCCCTGAACGCCCTGGCCGCGCTGGCTTTGGTGCGCAGCCTTGGCTTGGGCTGGGCGAACATGTTGCATGCCTTGCGTGATTACAGCGGCGAACCGCATCGCACTGAGTTTGTGAGAACCATAGGCGGCGTGGATTTCGTGAACGATAGCAAAGGTACGAATGTAGGCGCGACAGTGGCTGCGCTGGACGGTATGGATGCCCAGGCGGTGCTGATTGCCGGTGGATTGGGCAAGGGCCAGGACTTTGCGCCGCTGGTTCGGGTCGTTCGTGAACACGCGCGCGCCGTCGTCCTCATAGGGCAAGATGCGTCCATTATCGAGCAGGCGCTCGCGCCGTCCGGTGTGCCGGTAAAGCATGCCGCGACGATGGCGGACGCTGTAGCCGCCGGTTTTGACTTGGCGCAGCCCGGCGACACGGTGCTGCTTTCACCGGCTTGCGCCAGCATGGATATGTTCAAGAACTATGGTGCGCGCGGACACTGCTTTGCCGACGAGGTTCAGGAATTGGCCTTGAGTCGCGGGGAGGTCGCATGAGTTTGTTCGCAGACCTGAACTCGGGTGTAAACACCGTCCGGCCCGGACGCACCACCATGCCCAGTTTCGACATCTCAATGCTGATCGTGGCTGCAACATTGGTGATGTTTGGCTTGTTGATGGTGTATTCGGCCTCTATCGCCCTGGCCGACGGCCCACGCTACGAAAGCTATGGCCGATTCTATTTTGTGATGCGTCATGGGCTGTTTATTTTGGTCGGCTTGTTCTGCGCATTGTGCGCCGTCGGCATACCCATGCAGGTTTGGCAGAAATTTGCCGTGCCGCTGTTCCTGTTTTCCCTGTTGCTGCTGCTGATCGTGCTGATTCCGGGCATAGGACGCGAAGTCAACGGTGCGCGGCGTTGGCTGCCTTTGGGTCCGCTTAACTTCCAGCCGTCCGAGCTCATGAAAGTTGCGGTGTTGTTGTTCGCGGCGGACTACACCGTGCGCAAGCAAGAGCATATGCAGAATTTCGCGCGCGGCTTTCTGCCCATGGCTTGCGCGCTGGCGGTGGTCGGCATGGTTCTGCTGCTGGAGCCCGATCTGGGCGCTTTCATGGTCATTGTGGCCATTGCCGTTGGCATTCTTTTTATAGGCGGCATCAACGGAAAGTTGTTTTCCGCACTGCTGTCCATATTGATAAGCAGTTTCCTGCTGCTGATATGGCTTTCTCCTTGGCGGCGCGAGCGTTTGTTCGTTTATCTGGATCCCTGGAACCCCGAGAACGCCTATGGCAGCGCTTACCAGCTGTCGCACTCCCTGATTGCCCTGGGGCGCGGAGAATGGTTTGGCGTGGGCTTGGGCGCCAGTATCGAAAAACTGCATTATCTGCCCGAGGCGCATACCGACTTCATCGTGGCCGTTATCGGCGAAGAGCTGGGTTTTGCCGGCATTATCTTTCTGATTTCGCTATTCATTTTCCTGGTGTGGCGCGGTTTCGAAATCGGACGGCAAGCCATCGCCATGGAGCGCATATTCAACGGCCTGGTGGCACAGGGCGTGGCCTTGTGGTTTGGCGTGCAGTGCTTCATCAATATCGGAGTCTGCCTGGGCCTGCTGCCGACCAAAGGCCTGACCTTGCCCATGGTGAGCTACGGCGGATCGGGCATAGTCATGAATCTGGTGGCAATGGCCTTACTGCTGCGCGTCGATTTCGAAAATCGCAATCTTATGCGAGGTAAACGGACATGAGCACCAGAACCTTGCTGATCATGGCGGGCGGCACCGGTGGGCACATCATGCCCGGATTGGCGGTGGCACACGAAATGAAGGCACGCGGCTGGCGTGTCATCTGGATGGGCGACCCCGAACGCATGGAGGGCCGCCTGGTACCGCCACAGGGATTCGAGCTTGTGCCTCTGCATTTTTCGGGGTTGCGTGGCAAGGGTCTGTTGGCTTTGTTGAAGCTGCCATTCACTTTGGCCCGCGCCTGCGCCCAGGCCAGGCGCCATCTGGCACAGGTAAGACCCGAGGTCGTGCTGGGCATGGGCGGCTATGTTGCCTTCCCGGGCGGCATCATGGCGGCGCTGAGCCGCATCCCCTTGGTCATTCACGAGCAGAATGCCGTGGCCGGAACTGCAAACCGTTGGCTGGCAAAACTCGCCCGCAAAGTACTGGTGGGTTTTCCCGGCGCCTTGCCGGGCGCCGTCATGGTGGGCAACCCGGTCAGGCAGGCACTGGCGCAGGCAACGCCTGCCGCCCAGCGCTATACGGCACGCCAAGGCCCGTTGCGCCTCCTGGTTGTGGGCGGTAGCCTGGGTGCGGCGGCGCTGAATACGGTTGTGCCGCAGGCCTTGGCGCAACTGCCGTCCAGCGAACGGCCTCTGGTCACCCATCAGGCCGGCGAGCGGCATTTGGCTGCTTTGCGGGCCAGCTACGAACAAACCGGGGTGCAGGCAATATGCCATGCCTTCATCGACGATATGGCGGCCGCCCTGTCGGATGCCGACGTGGTAATTTGCCGGGCCGGCGCCATGACGGTGGCCGAAGTCGCGGCAGTGGGCGTGGCCGCTTTGTTCGTGCCGCTGCCCCATGCCATCGATGATCATCAAACAGCCAATGCGCGTTACTTGAGCGACTGCCAGGGCGGCTGGCTGCAAAAGCAATCCGAACTCAGCCCGCAGTGGCTTGCGCAGTGGCTACGCGGCATTAGCCGCGCCGAGCTGGCGCGCGTGGCCGAGCATGCCCACGAGCATGCCTGGCTGAACGCAACCGGGCAAATTGCCGATGCCTGCGAACAAGTTGCCAGGAGGCAAGCGTGAAACATCGAATTCAAAGCATACATTTTGTGGGTATAGGCGGCTCGGGCATGAGCGGCATTGCCGAGGTTCTGCTGAATCTGGGCTACTCCATCAGCGGTTCCGATATTCAGGATACGGCGGTCACCCGTCGTCTGGCCGGCCTGGGCGCGCGCATTGCCATCGGGCACGGCGCGGA
>DATCYE010000016.1:0-3115 GCA_036570485.1 Pusillimonas sp.
TTTCAGGGTGTCTGGCCTGGCATGGCCGGTCACGTCGCGCACTTCGATGCGGTCGGGGCCATTGCGCGCGACCCGCACTCGACTGATATCGGCCGTGACATCCGGGGTCAGATAAGCGGCGGGGTCATGCACTTCGTACAGCAACTGTTCCTTGACGGTCTGTTCGGTTACGGCGCCGCCGGTGCCATCGGCCTTGGTGACGAAAAAATCCCCCGAGGATTCGATGCTGGCCAGGGGAAAGCCCAGGGTGTCCATGCCGGGTACTTCCTTGAGGCCGGGGATGGCGAAGTAGCCGCCGCTGACCTGTGTGCCGCATTCCAGCAGATGGCCTGCCATGGTGGCGCAGCCCAGTCGATGCCAGTCGTCGTCGCGCCAATCGAAATGCGCCAGCGCCGGCCCTAGCACCAGAGAGGGGTCGGCCACGCGTCCGGCGACGACGATGTCGGCGTCGGCCCGCAAGGCTTGCGCGATCTGCGCCGCGCCTTGATAAGCATTCACGCTGACAATGTCCAGCCGGTCAAAGTCCGGTCCCAGCTGTTCGCGCAGGAAAGCCAGTTGGTCGGGGTGTGCCAGTTGGTCGCCCGACAGCACTGCGATGCGGGGCGGGCGTAGCCCCAGTTCGTTGGCCAGCCGCTGTATGTGGCGGGCGGCGGCAGGCGGGTTGGCCGCGCCAAAGTTGCTGACGATACGTATGTTGTGGCGCAGGCAGGCGGCCAGGGCGGGTCGCAGCAGTTCGACCAGCAGAGGTTCATAACCAAGCTCGGGGTCATTGTTCTTGGCCAGTTGCGCTAGCGCCAGCGTACGCTCGGCCAGGGTTTCGAAAATCAAGGCCTGTCCGCCGCAGCGTATCAATGAGTCGACCACCGGTACGACGCCGTCGGTTCGGTCGCCCGAGAAGCCTGTGGCGCAACCTATGGTAAGCGGTGTGGTCTTCATTGCGTACATGCCTGTTTCTGTGTGTCGCTGTACTATAGAATTTGTTAATTGATAAGTTAAATAGAAATATATTATTTATTGATCCAATTTTTTTATGAATTTATCGTCCCGGCAATTGCGTGCCTTCGTGGCCTTGGCCCAAGAGCGGCACTTCACCAAAGCGGCGCAGCGCTGTCATACCACCCAGCCCGCCTTCAGCGCCCTGATCAAAGCGCTGGAAGACGCGGCCGGTACCCGCCTGTTCGACCGCACGACACGACGGGTCGAGCTGACGCCCGAGGGCAGGCTGTTCAATGAGTCCGCCTTGCGACTGCTGAACGACCTGGACGGCGTCATGCAAGACATTCAGGATCATGTCGCCAAGCGCAAGGGCCGCGTTGCCGTAGCGGCCTTACCTTCGCTGGCGGCGGGTTGGCTGCCGGGCATCTATGCGCGCTTTCTGGAGCGCTTTCCGGGGGTGGAGTTGCAGCTGCACGATGCCTTGCTGGAGCCTTGCCTGGACCTGGTCCGGCGGGGTTCGGCCGATATGGCTGTGGCGGCCAAAGGGCTGGACATGACCGGCCTGGCTGCCGAGCCGCTGTGCGAAGATTATTTCCACTTGGTGTGCCGCAATGATCATCCTTTGGCGCAACGGCCCGCCGTGCATCTGCGCGAACTGAAGGGCAGCGCGATCATCCAGTTGGGCAAAGGCAGCAGCATCCGCCAGAGCCTGTCGCGCAGCAGCATGTTCGCCGGGCTGGACACCTTCCTGGAGGTCGATCACCTGGCGAGCGTCACGGGCCTGGTGGCGGCGGGGCTGGGCGTCAGCCTGCTGCCCTCCATGACTTTATTTCAGTTCCGGCACCCCGATATCGTGGTGGTGCCATTGGCGGGAAAAAGCCGCCTGAAGCGCTCGCTGTACTTGATACGCCGCAGCGAGAAAAGCCTGTCCAGCGCAGCCCGGGCCATGTATGAGTTGTTGCAGGAGCAGCGCGGCAGCCTGCCCTGAAGCGCCCGGCAACGTACAATGTCGGACGCAGCCACTTTCATCGCATTTTCATGAGATTCACCCACAGGGGTCCGGCCCCTCGCCGCCGCAACGATCTTCAAACCGTCAAGTCATTGCTGCCTTTCGTATGGCAGTTCAAATGGCGCGTGATCGCCGCGCTGACCTGTCTGGTGGCCGCCAAAGTGGCCAGCGTGATTCTGCCTATTTATTTGAAAGAAGTGGTGGATAAGCTCAGCGTGCCGGCCACGCTGATGGTTTTGCCGGTGGCCGCTTTGCTGGGCTACGGCTTTGCCCGCTTGGCCAGCAGCGTATTCGGGGAGCTGCGCGACGCGCTGTTCGCGCGGGTGACGCAAGGTTCCATACGGCGTATTGCCACTCAGTTGTTCAAGCATTTGTTTGCCTTGTCGTTGCGCTTTCATATGCAGCGGCAAACGGGCGGGCTTAGCCGCGATATTGAGCGCGGCACCAAAGGCATCGGCTTCTTGCTGAACTTCATGGTGTTCAATATTTTGCCCACCTTGCTGGAGATCGGCATGGTGGCGGCCATTTTGTTGTGGCGCTACGACCTGATGTTTGCCGTGGTCACCATAGGCACCATAGTCGCTTACATTGTCTTCACCCTGCTGGTAACCGAGAAGCGCATGGTTTACCGGCGCAGCATGAACGACCTGGACAGCAAGGCCAACAGCAAAGCCATCGATGCCTTGCTGAATTATGAGACGGTCAAATATTTCGGTAATGAAGGCTACGAAATCGATCGCTACGACCGCAACCTGGGTAAATGGGTGGATTCCGCGGTCAAGAATCAGGTTTCCCTGAACTTCCTGAATATGGGGCAGGGCGTCATCATTACGGTGGGCATCACCTTATTGCTGTGGCTATCGGCCCAGGGAGTGGTCGATGGCAGTATGTCGGTGGGCGATGTGGTGCTGGTGTCCGCCTATCTGACGCAGTTGTACGCGCCGCTGAATTTTCTGGGCTTTGTGTATCGGGAAATCAAGCACGCGCTGGCCGACATGGAGCGCATGTTCAGCCTGATGGAGCAGGGCCAGGAGGTGTCTGACGGACCGGATGCGCGTAATCTGAAGACGGCGCAGGCCAGCGTTGAATTCGACAAGGTGGATTTCGGCTACGAGTCTAATCGGCAGATACTGTTCGACGTCAGTTTTACGATACCGGCAGGCAAGACGC
>DATCYE010000017.1:0-6974 GCA_036570485.1 Pusillimonas sp.
GGCATGGGGCCGGGCAGCAATATCGAGTTCACCTCTTTGGATCATGCTGTGCTGCGCTGGACAGCCGCCTCGGGAAGTGTGCCGCTGGCGCGCCAGCGCCTGATCGGCAGTAGCGAGAATGAACGTCATTTTTTTAGCGCTATGCAGGGATTGCGTACTGCTTTTTCACACTTGCAGATCGGTAAGCCGCAGCCTTTGCCCATATCGGCGCCGAAGGATGAGCAGGACAAGCCGGTGGTGCGCCCGACGCATCTATTCGCATACTTTTCCCGATCGCTGCATATCAGCGGCCCTTTGCGCTCGGCCAGCCTGTTGTTGCCTCACACCTCATTCATTGCCTGGAACAAGGCCGTGCTTACCCTGCGTGAAATGGACCGGCCTAGCCTAAGAGACAGCGGCCTGAATCTGACACTTCAAGGAGTCCTGTATGAAAACGATAGTTCCATCGAACAGGTCATGGGCCATGCCGAGCGCGAGCCAGACGGCGCCTTTGCGCTTGTGTCCGGTTCGGCCGCGCCTGCCAAGGTGTCTGCGCCTTGAGTTGGCATTGGCGGCTGTTTTGTTGTGGCTGGCACCTTGTTTGGCGCATGGCCAGGTGCTGGCCCAAGACGACAGTGCTTCCTTGCAGATGTCGGTGCGCGAGCTGATGCGCCTGGATACCGATCTGGCTCTTAAGCAACAGAGGAAGCGTTTGCACAAGGAAAGCCCCGGCGATCAGGCGGACCCGGCCCGTGCCGGCCTGGCCAGCAGCGGAGCGCTAAAGCTGGTGGCCATATACGGCGTGGGCAGGAAGCTGCTTGCCGAAGTCATGGTGGGCGCCCGGCCTCATGTTTATCTGCGCGGACAGGCATTGGCGGTCGGCGCAAAAGCGGGACCGTCCGAGTATCTGTTGCGCGGCATTTCAGGATCTTGCGTGCATCTGGAGCGCCAGCAAGAGGCCCATACCCTGTGCTTGCACCCGAACCTGTGGATGGCGCGGCAATGAAGCCATTTTCTTCCTGGCGGCGCCAGCCATCGGTCCGGCTTGGCGTCAATGAACCCTTTGCGCGTTTCGATGCGGCCGCCGCTGTCGTTATTTCCCATGCCGATCAATTGGCCGATATGGCGCCGCGCTTTGCGCGTTCATTAAGCGCACAGTTCGATGTCGACGAATTGGCCGGGCGCCTAAGCCCCGTTCTGTTGGAAGACCAGACGGTGGCATTGTTTGCTCTGGCCGAGCATGTGGGCGGGGATCAGGCCGACGAGCTGGCCCGCCGTGTTGTGCAGCGCGGCTACCGACTGGCCAATCCGGCCCGCTATGTGCTGGCGGCGCCCTTGTTGCTGGCTATCGCGCGCAACCAAGTGACCGCCTTATCGTTATCCAGCGCGCCCGGTCTGCGGCTGGAACAGTCCAAGACCGCGCTGGCCGACGCCTTTCAGGATTTGCTGGAATGGGGTGTCAGGCACGGAGCCAGCGATCTTCACTTGAATGTCCGGTTGCGTGAAGCCGAATCCGAGGTGAAGTACACGGTTTCAGGCCGCTACCTGGCACCCGAGCGCTTTCGCCGCATGCCAACCAGTACCTTGATCGACATGCTGTCGGTTGCCTGGATGGATATACGGGGGGGAAATGGAGCGGTGTTCGATCCATCTATCGAGCAGCAGGGCGCAATGACGCGGCAGGTGGACGGAAAAACCGTCATGCTGCGCTGGTCGTCCCTGGCGGCGGATGCCGGCCCCAGTATTTGTCTGCGTATTTTGCGGCGCGATACGGTGCTGCATATGCCCACGCTGGATGCCTTGGGCTATTTGCCCGACCAGGTCGAGCAGATTGATCGCGCGATGCTTTCCGAAGGCGGCGCCGTGGTCTTTGCCGGAGCGGTCGGATCGGGGAAATCCACCAGCATGGCTGTTCTGATCGCCGGGCTGCCGCCGCATCGCAAGGTCGTCACCATAGAGGATCCGGTGGAATACCTGATCCCGGCCGCTATTCAGAATACGGTGGTCAGGAATCTGGATGTTGCCGCGCATGACAATTATGCCGCCAAGCTCAGGGCGCTTAAGCGATCGGCCATGACCGATGTTTTGCTGGGTGAAATCCGCGATATCGAAACCGGCAAGGCCTTCATGGATCTGGCCGGTTCCGGCGTCAATGTCTACACCACGGTGCACGCTCCATCGGCGGCGCTGATTCCGCAAAGGCTCGCGTCTGATTTTATTGGGGTGTCGGGCGATTTCCTTGCCACTGCCGGCATGCTCAAGCTGCTGGTTTTTCAGGTCTTGCTGCCCGTTCTTTGCAGGCAATGCGCGCTGCCCGTCACGCAATTGCTGGACGGAGGGTTGCGCCCGGACGGGCGGCGCCTTACGGGTGCTCAATGGCGGCGCTGGCTGGATTCCTTGCGTCAGATGTACCCAGGCGATGGCCAAACATGGTGCATACGCAATCCACAGGGCTGCCCGTCATGCACGACAGGCGGCTTGCCGGAACTTAACGGTTACGCCGGGCGTACGGTGGCCGCGGAGATCATCGAGCCGGGGATTGCAGGGCAGGTTATGCGGTCCGCCCTGGACTGCGCCATGCAAAAAGCCGGTGATGGCAGTATCGACCCGCGCGATATCGAAGCGCGTTTTCAGGCGTTCGAAACCCAGCATATGCAGCGCCGGCTTCAGGCGGAACGGCCTGGATCTCATCCCCGGTTACGGGCGGTGCCATGACGACTTTGCGGCGTCATCTCCGTGGCAATCAGCCCTTGCAGTTTTTCCTGCATAAGCTCGATGGCTGGCGTTTCCAGTCGGACCGTGCCGACTATTACGACTATCTTTCCGTTCTGCTGCAAGGCATGCAGGGCAGTCGTACATTAAAAGAGGTATTCGAGCTGGACGGGCGCCGCTACGGCGAAGCTTCAGTGCGTGGGCGCCTGTCGCTGCACTGGTTGCAGGTGTATCAAGCGGCGGGCGGCGACCTGCATACCGCCTGGACTGGTTGCTTCCCGCCGGCTGAGCTTGCCCTGATACGGACCGCGCAGTCCTTTGGCAATACCGCACTGTTAAGAACGCTGGGCGAGCTCTCGGCCGTGCTGCGCCTGATGCAGCAAACCCGCGGCATTCTGGCTTCTACCTTGTGCGTGGCTATCGTGGCTGTGCTGGCGGTCTTTGCCATGCTGCTGGCGATTCCCGGATTCACTGTGCCTAGTCTGCTGCACACCTTTGCATCGCTGCCCGTCGACTATTACGGCAGCCTTACCGTCAGCCTGTTGCGTTGGTCCGAGCTTATTCAGGTGCATTGGCCTTTCATTGCCGTTTTTGTCGTGGGTGGTGCAGCCTTGGTGTTGTGGTCTCTGCCCAATGCCGCCGGGCCTATAAGGCGATGGCTGGATCGCCGCGCTGTATGGCGTATCTATCGCTATCTTCAGGCCTTGCGACTGCTCAGCCTGCTGGCCATTTTGCTGGGCGGCAAAGAGGGCAGTTCGGTGCAGCTCAGGACCGCGCTTTTCCTGCTTAAAAGCGGTGCCACGATATGGCAGGAGGCACAGGTCGAGTACATGCTCGCACGTATCGACTCGGGCATGGTTGGGGCTGAAACCTTCAATACCGGTTTGCTCGATCGCGAGCAGTTCTGGTTTCTAAGCGACATGGTCATGGCGCGCGGCCTGCAATCCGGGCTGGCGCTCACAGCCACTCGTTTACGTACCCATGTGCTTGGCACGGTGGCGCGCCAGGCAGGGGCCTTGCGCTGGTGCCTGCTGCTGGCAAGCCTGGCTTGTTTGTTGGGCCTGGGCGCATGGCATTACGCCGTCATCGACGAATTGCGTCGCTCGTTAATGCTTTTTCACGCTAGCCAATAAGGGCTGGCGTATTTACTAAAGGAAGGGCTATGTCCACAGCTATCCACCATATGCAGAAGGGGTTCTCGCTTATCGAGGTGTCCATCGTTACGGCGATTGTGTTGTTGTTGGCAATTATCGGTGTTCCCGCCATAGGCGGTTATGTAGTCGAGAACAAGGTACCCAAGGTAGGCGAAGAGCTGGCGCGCTTCATTCTTCAGGCCAAGGTCAACGCGCCCAATGGGTCCGATACGCCTTATGCCGGCATCGCTACGCTTAATTTTGCCAATCTGGTGCGCGATTCCAGCGTTTTTGCCGTGTCGGGCGCAGACTCCTCCACCAAGGTGTTGCATGGCCTGGGCACCGAAGGGCAGGTCAGCGTGGCCGAAGAGGACGGAGGGTCGGCATTTTCCATCACCTTATCCAAGGTTCACGATGCGGCCTGCCCATCGATAGCCTCGGTCATGCAAAGAGTGTCCGATACCATCACGGTCGCGGCAGAGGGGCAGGCAGCGGCTACGGTCAAGGACGACAGCACCTACTACAACGCCTTGGCGGCGGAATCCAGATGCGCCAGGGGCAATGTGAATACCTTTGTCTTCACGGCAAGCTGAAGCGCCGTGGCCCGGCGCATGCAGCAAGGCTTTGTCCTGCTTGAACTCATTGCGGTAGCGCTACTGACCACCTTGCTGGCGGTATGGGGTGCGAATACGCTGGTCAATGCCATGAACGATGCGAAGGCCCAGGACGCTGCTGTCTGGATGCTGTCCATCAGAAACTCGGCGCAGGCTTATCTGGAACGCTATGCCGGCGTGCTGGCCCAGGCCGAACATGCGCAGGTGCTTCAGGGGCAAGGCTATGCAGACTGGGCTGCGCCCAGTCTGGTGGAGCTGAAGGCCGATGCTCTGCTGGCACCCGGCTTTCCCGAGCGTGCCGCGATCGGCGGCGTGGCGCTGCGTATTCTGCGCGATGGCCTGTGTCCGGGGCCGGATTGCCGCGTTCAGGCGCTGGTTTACAGCAGCAGCCCTCTGGTGCAGGGGCGCGCGGGTCGGATCGATGCGCAAATGGTGGCCCGCTTTTTGATGGCCGCGCAAGGCCTGGGCGGCTCGGTCATGCCCGCGCAGCCCATGTACGTGCGGGGGCCGGCATTTGCTTATCCCAATCCATCCTGGTCGGGGGAGGCCCTGCCCCCGGGCACGGTGGCCGTGGCCGTTACCAGCGAGCAACTGGCGTCGGCCGGCTTTCTGCGCGTGGGCGATGTGCGTAACCCCGACTTCCAGGGGCCGGCCAACATTCGTGGTGATGTCCTGGCCGGTTCGGATCTGAACGTAGCGCGTTATTTGCGTTTAGGCGCGCAGGAAGAACTATTCCTGCCTTGTGATCAGGACGGCGCAGTCGCCCGCGAAACAGAGCGGGGCAGTCTGCTGATCTGCCGCGAAGGTAGTTGGCGCACAGCCAGCCGGGGCGGTGCCGGCGGCTTTTCCATCAATCATGTGTGGGGCTGCAGCAACAGCAAGGGAACATCCACCGCCAACCCCATGACGCATGCCTGCTCGTGCCCGCCCGGTGCCGCCATGGTGCAGATATCGGACAGCGGGCCGCAGGAATTGCCCGAGGGGCGTACTGTGGGCTATTTGTGCCTGGATTAAAGACAGGCGCAAGGGCTTGCGCCGCTTTGGTGCTTTCATCAAAACACCCTCTATAATCACCGGTTACCCAATTAATTAGTGTTTTTCTGCAATGAAAACCTCCGAAATACGTCAAAAATTCCTGTCCTTCTTCGAATCGAAAGGCCATCAGGTCGTGCCTTCGTCCTCTTTGGTACCGGGCAACGATCCCACTTTGCTGTTCACCAATTCAGGCATGGTGCAATTCAAAGACGTATTCACAGGCAAGGAAACCAGGCCCTATACCCGCGCTACGTCGTCGCAGCGCTGCGTGCGCGCCGGCGGCAAGCATAACGATCTGGAAAATGTCGGCTACACAGCCAGGCACCATACTTTTTTCGAAATGCTGGGCAACTTCAGCTTTGGCGATTACTTCAAGCGCGATGCCATCCACAATGCCTGGGAACTCTTGACCGCTGTCTATAAGCTGCCGGCAGAAAAACTTTGGGTAACCGTCTATCACGAAGACGATGAGGCTTACGATATCTGGGCCAAGGAAGTCGGTGTTCCGACCGAGCGCATTATTCGTATCGGCGACAACAAGGGCGCCCGCTATGCGTCCGACAATTTCTGGCAAATGGCCGACACAGGCCCTTGCGGGCCGTGCTCTGAAATTTTCTACGATCATGGCCCCGAAATCTGGGGTGGCCCTCCGGGCTCGGCCGAAGAAGACGGCGACCGCTATATCGAGGTCTGGAACCTGGTGTTCATGCAGTTCGAGCGCGACGCCGAAGGCAATATGCCTTTGCTACCCAAGCCTTGCGTGGATACCGGCATGGGCCTGGAGCGCATCGCCGCTGTTTTGCAGCATGTGCATTCCAATTATGAAATCGATTTATTCCAGTCATTGATCAAGGCCGCTGCGCGCGAAACCGGCGTCAAGGATCTGGCCAATAATTCACTGAAGGTTATTGCCGACCATATCCGCGCTTGCAGCTTCATGATTGTCGACGGTGTTATTCCCAGCAACGAGGGCCGTGGCTATGTGCTGCGCCGTATTGTGCGCCGCGCCTTGCGCCATGGTCACAAGCTGGGGCAATCGGGCGTTTTCTTTTACCGTCTGGTGGGCGATCTGGTGGCTGAAATGGGTTCGGCCTACCCCGAACTGGTGGCTCAGCAGGCCCGGGTCGAACAAGTGCTGCGCCAGGAAGAAGAACGTTTTAGCGAAACGCTTGAGCACGGCATGAAGATTCTGGATACGGCCCTGGCTGCTATTCCCGAAAACGGCCTGCTCGATGGCCAGACCTTGTTCACGCTCTACGATACCTACGGTTTCCCCGTCGATCTTACGGCCGATATCTGCCGCGAGCGCAATGTCCAGGTCGATCTTGACGGTTTTGAAGTGGCCATGGGCCACCAGCGCAAGCAGGCGCGCGCGGCCGGCAAGTTCAAGGCGGCTGAAGGCTTGTCTTACAGCGGCGTCGAAACCCGCTTCGAGGGTTACGATCATCTGGAAAGCCAAGGCAAGATCACCGCGCTGTATGTCGATGGCACTTCGGTCCAG
>DATCYE010000018.1:0-7885 GCA_036570485.1 Pusillimonas sp.
GGATTTGCCCCTGTATTGCCCCGGACCCAAGGCGCCTTTATGGAGCATGCACCCTCGCATCTACATTGAAGTGGTCAAGACGGGCAAGGCCATTTGTCAGTACTGCGGCGCGTCGTACCAGTTAAAGGAAGGCGAAAAGGTTCACGGGCACTAGGGCATGTTTACAACGCCACAAGAGGCCGAGCAAGCGTTCTACGATGCGCTGCGGCAAGCCGATCTGAGTCTGATGATGCGCGTCTGGGCCGACGACGAGGAAGTCGTCTGCATTCACCCTGGCGGCATGCGCACCATCGGATACGACGCCATGCAAAGCGTATGGCAACAGATTTTTGCGAACGGTCCGGTAACCATACATCCCATACGCCCCATGATCATGACCAGCGTCATGAGTTCCATACATGTGCTGATCGAACAAATCACCGTTACCACGGCGCAAGGCGAAAAATCCGCGCATTGCTATACGACCAATATCTTCAGCAAGGGTCCGACCGGCTGGAAAATGATCTTGCATCACGCTTCGCACGCGCCGCAGGAGGCGGGCTTGTTCGATTTGCAAGACCGACCCGACACCCTACACTGAAGGCGGGCCGTGACAACCAAGTTCGATACCTCTGCCTGCCCGACACCAGCCTGGCTGCCCGGGGGCCATCTACAAACTCTTTACGGGGCATTGGCGGCACGCTATCACCGCATTGCCTTCGTGCGTGAGCGCGTCGAAACGCCCGACGGCGACTTCCTGGATTTCGACTGGGCGGGACCGGGCCTGTTTCCCGACCGCCTGGCCAACGGCCAGGCTACAAAGCCTGATACCAGACTAGCGGGAACCGCGGCCCGACGCTGGATGCAGGACGACGACTGGGCAAGCACGCCCAGCGATGCCGGCACATCGGCCCTGGTGCTGTTTCATGGACTGGAAGGCAGTAGCCGCAGCCACTACGCACAGGCCATCGCCCAGCATTTCCGGGCGCGCGGCTGGGTCGTCGTCATCGCGCATTTCCGTGGTTGCTCAGGTTTTGCCAACCGCATGGCGCGCGCTTATTACTCGGGCGACTCGGCGGACATCGACTTTATCCTGCGCACGGTACGCCAGCGTCTGCCCGAGGCACGCTGGCATGCCGTCGGTGTTTCCCTGGGCGGCAACGCCATGCTGAAACATCTAGGAGAACAAGCCAACGAGGTATCGTGGCTGAGGGCCTGTGCGGCGGTCTCGGTACCGCTGGATCTGGTCGCCTGCGGCATGCGCCTGTCGGACTCGCAACTAGGAAAACAACTGTATTCGCGCTACTTCCTGAAAACAATGAAGATCAAGATGCAGGAAAAAGCCAAGCGCTTTCCGGGCAATATTGATCTGTTGCGCATCAATCATGTAAAGAGCCTGCGCGAATTCGACGATCTGTACACCGCGCCCATGCATGGCTACAAGAATGCGCTCGATTACTGGACAAGGGCGTCAAGCAAGCCGCAACTGAAAACCATTACCGTACCCACTTTGCTGCTCAATGCCCGTAACGATCCGTTCATCCCGGAGCCGTCATTACCCGGCTCGCAAGACTGCTCGCCGTCGATCCTGCTGCATCAGCCTGCAGAGGGCGGGCACGTGGGGTTTGTGACGGGCTCGTTCCCTGGCCATATCGGCTGGCTGCCCATGCGGCTTGCCCGTTACTTCGAAACGGGCGCCTAGAAAAGCTACGACGACTTAAAGCGCTCGAGCAATTCGCGGTCGGCCTTCAGACGCTCTTTAAGAGTACGTATCTGCACATCGAGCTCAGACTGCACATAGAAGTCTTTACTCATGCTGCGCGCCTGCTGCAGTTGTTCGACGGCTGTCGGCAAAGCACCGGTAAGATCGTAATACGTCGCCATGCTGCGCCGCGCAGCCACCTTCTGCCCCAAGCGTTCCTGGCTTTGGGCCTGCAATTGATATAAGCGCGGCAATTCGGGCCACTGCCCAATCCGTTGCGCCAGGAAAGCCACGGCATCCTGATCCCGGCCGGTTTTCTGCATGGCCTCTATTCGGGCCAGCGCAATCCCCTGACTATTCGGCCACCGGCTCCAGGCGGACTGGGCCAGACTCAAGGCCAAGGCCTGATCGCCCTTTTCGAGTGCCAGCGCCACGGATAACGCGGCGATCTCGGGCGAGCTGCGTCCGCCCTGCTGCGCCTTGGCCAACGCCTCTTGCGCAGCCGATAGATCTTTTCTCTGCCAATCGGCGTAGGCCAAACCATACCAGGCAGCCGATTGCTCGACACCGCCGGTCTGCTGCGCGTCGAGCCGAAGTTTAGCCATGGCGTTGCGCTGCGCTTGATTATCTTGTGCCTGCAGCACGCGCAATTTGGCGCGCACATACCAGAATGCGTCGCTATCCTTATGATGCACTACCGGCAATTCGGCGACGCGGTTCTGAATGTCGGACATGCGTTGAATAGACAAGGGATGGGTGCTGGTATAGCCACCGCCACCCATGCCTTCGTTCAAGCGCGAAGCATTGGACAACTGATTGAACATATGCACCATGCCGGCCGGATCGAAGCCGGTTTTACGCATCATCTCGAAGCCGGTCCGATCCGCTTCTTGTTCGGCTTGCCGCGAAAACCCCAATTGCCGGTCGACGGCCGCCGCCTGCCCAAAAGCGGCCACACCCATGGCCAGATCGCCGCTACCCGACAAGGCCGCCAGCAATGAGGCTGCCAGGGTTGCCATCATAACGGCGCTGTTCTGCGAGCGTTGCGTCATGCCGCGCGCAATATGACGCTGGATCACATGGCCGATTTCGTGTGCGACCACCGAAGCCAGCTCGGACTCGCTTTCCGCGGCCACAAGCAGGCCGCTGTTGACGCCGATGTAGCCCCCCGGCAGCGCAAAGGCATTGATCTGCGCGTCGCGCACGCCGAACACGGTGATCGGTTGCGGCGTCCCGCCCGACGCATGGGCCGCCAGGCGACGTCCCATCTCGGTAAGGTATTGGCTGACGTCGGGATCGGCGATATAGGTGGGATCGCGCCGGCCCTGTTCCATAATGGCGTCGCCAAGGGTGCGCTCCAGCGCGGGCGAAAGTTCGGCGGACGATGCCGAGCCCATGCTGGGTATGCCCATGGGTTGCGCCCCCGCCGGCATAGACCAGGCGGCCATGGACGCGGCAAGGCCGGCGCACAGAAGGCGGGAAAGAAGCGTGTTTCGGAATGAGTATCTTGCGGCGATCATATGTCCGGAACGAAGGGGAATCAGGTGGCGGAAACGATGGCGGCCTGCTTGGCTCGCCTGATGTCCTGCTTGTTGGGCAAGCGATTCCGGGCCGAGAGACGCATCAGTGTCGCCAGCGCGAACAGCAAACCGAAGACCTCGACGAAGCCGGCCAGCACCCACATGGTAAGCCCGCCAATGGCCTGGTCGGTGACCGCCGTCATACCGGGTATGGCGCGGCCGCAAAGATCGAAAATGGGATATAGGTCGTGTTCAGTGAAGGTAATGATGGCCCCGACCACCATTTGCGGAACCATGGTCACCACCGGCGAAATGATACGCCCGCCGGGCGAGAGCACCGCCGGCGGACTGGGCCGACGATCAAGGATGAGATTCCAGTACATGAAGCCGCTGATGACAACCGACCAGTTCATGAAGCGATACAAACGCCAATCGAGCATGGAGTAGAACTGCACCGAAGGAATCAGAAAGCCTATGACCAGCACCACGAACAGAATGGGGACCAGGAACTTGTTGGTAAGAACCGCCTCAAGGCCGCGACCTGGCGCGCTGCTGCGGAAGTCGCGCAGGCGCAAGCGCCAGGACATGGGCAGGCCGGCCCGTAGAACCTGCCCCGGGTAGGCGCCCATTATCAGCAAAGGCCCCAGATGGTGCAGCACCAAATGCTGAAGCCTGTGGATGAAGAACATGCGTTCGGCGTAATAATCGACCCGGGTGTGCAAGGACAAGTACAAAAATACCAGCCCAATCCAGAAAAAAGCCTGGCGCGTCTTGCTGACGCGATGAACCCGCGTTCCACGAACAAACAGACAAATGCCCACGAAGAACATCAGCAGCAGCGTTGGAGAAAACTCCCAAGGCGTAAGCCAATCGATTAAATTCATGGGTAAATAATCCAGTTAGCGCGAACTTTATTAGTTTAAAGCAATATGGCGGCGGTCACCCCACTGCACCTGGTGCACACCCGGAAAGGAGCTAAGCTCGCGCGCCTGCGACATCAGCACTGAACGCAGTTCGGGCGGGCAGTTGACGGTGACACAAGCCCGTGCCAAGCCCTGCTGCCTGGCGCCATCCACCGACACCGCCGATACCCGCAGGCCAGCCGCCTCGAAGCCCAGATAAATCTGTTTGCGAACATCGGCCAGCACATTGTGAGGACATACCACGGTAAGGCGCGATACCCGGCTGGGTACGCGGATGGGGGCTGCCTGAACGCCTGCACGGCGTAAAAACAAATTGAACAAACGCATAAAAACTCCCGTGTTTATGCGCGCCGCCACTGCGGCGCAGGAATCTGCCGCTACAAGAGCGGTGATTCAGCACTTTAAAAACGACGGGAGTCTGAATGCCATGCATTCAATTGACTGCCACGCCCTTGAAAACCAGGGCGTGGCGGAAGCTGTGCTGGGTGTAGCCGGCTTGCTGCCTAGACGCGCCTGGTGATGGATAAGCCGATACAAGATCGGCTGCTACTATCGCCGGGGTCGGAATTCACCGCACAGCTCCTATAAAATGAACAACTGGCATTGTAACGTCCAAGCAGCCTAGGGACAACCCCTATAAGAGTCAGTAAACGTAGCCGTCGAGCCAGCCCATGGCGGTGTATACATGCATGACAATCAATGCAATGCCGAACACCAGGGCGGTGCCGCCCAGAAACGTGCTGGCGATGGCGGCCAGAACAGAACCCCAGCCCATACGGTTGCTGCGACTGGAGCCCGGGTTGTATTTCGCATCGAACCATTCATCGCGCTTGAGCGCAAACACCAGTGCCTCGATGAAACCGTCGGTCATGGGAATGATCAGCACCAGGAAGGCGGGGTTGTCCCACCACACGGGATAAAACTGCGTCAGAACAAGCATTGCCACGGTAAATGCCGTGACCATCCAGGCCTTGGGTCGCCCCACATACCACCAATGGGCGCCGAATACGCCTAACAGGCAGGCGAGCCAAGCGGCGACAGCCTTGCTGCGATGGCGGGTGGGAGTGGTAAATTGTGTCATGGGGCACCTTGAGGAATCTTTCGGGTTCCAAGCCTCGAAACCTTACTGTCTTGTGCATTGTAGTAGAGCAGGAATTACATATGAACACGCCCACCTACGATATTGCCATTAGCGGCGCCGGCCCGGTGGGCAGCACCTTGGCCCTTATGCTGGCGCGCAAATCGCCGCAACCCGGGCGAATTGCGCTAATAGGCCGACACCTTGCCAGCGGCGGCAATCCGGCAAACAAGCAGGACGCCGCAATAGACCCTCGCACCCTGGCGCTGAATCATGGCAGCCGTGTGCTGCTGGAGCAACTGACGGCCTGGCCGCAAACATCGGCCGGCATTCAAACCGTTCACGTTTCCCAACGCGGCCGCCTGGGTCGCAGCCTGATCCGGCATGACGAGCTGGGTGTACCTCGGCTAGGTAGCGTGGTTGGTTACGACGACCTGCTGACCAGCCTGCACCGGGCCTTGCTGAATAGCGGCGTAAGCCTGATCGAAGCCTCGCCAACCCAAACCCTGGCGGCCGGTCATGTCGAGTTCGATCTGGGCGAAGACCGCTTGCGCAGCATTCTGGCAGTACAGTCGGACGGCGCCCGGCCACGGGGTGTCGAGCGCCATTACGGGCAAGATGCCGTGCTGGCCACGGTTCGCGCATCGCATCCCAGACCGGGCTGGGCCTTCGAGCGCTTCACCCGAAACGGACCCCTGGCTATTTTGCCTCACCCTCACGGCAGCGATCTGTACGCTGTCGTATGGTGCTGCCCTCCCGCCGAAGCCGCACGCATCCAGAGCCTGGAAGACGACGATTTCGCGAGCGCTCTGTACGACATGTTCGGCAGCCGGCTGGGGCATTTCCAGCCCCTCGGTGGACGGCATGTATTCCCCTTGAGCATGCATGCCGGCCCGTCGCTGATCAATGACCGCTGCGTGGCGATTGGCAACGCAGCACAGACCCTGCATCCGGTGGCCGGGCAAGGCCTGAACCTGGGTCTGCGCGACGTGGCCCAGTTGGCGCATGCGCTGTCGCCCTGGTTGGCCCGAACCGAAACCGATCCCGCCGGCCTACTGGCGCAATTTGCCCGCAATCGACGGCCGGACCGCTGGCTAACGGCAGGCATCACCGATTTTCTGCCCAGGATTTTCGCCACCGGCAATCCATTGGTCGAACACGTCGGCGGCCTGGCCCTGCTGACCCTGGATCTGGTTCCTGCCATCCGCCATCCATTGGCCCGCCACCTGCTGCAAGGCTTGCGTAGCTAACGCGGCCTTGCTTGTAGCGCCGCCAGGTTGCTGGCTTGCGCCCATTGAATCGATGGGGGGTTAAAATCCCCCGATGCGCATCGGCTCCTGGTCCCTTCCCAACCCTGTTTTCGTCGCGCCCATGGCGGGCGTAACCGATCGCCCCTACCGCAAGCTATGCAAGGCGCTGGGGGCGGGCTATGCCGTGTCCGAAATGGCGGCCAGCAACCCCCGCCTCTGGAACAGCGTAAAAACCTCAAGGCGCTTGGACCACGATGGCGAAATCGATCCCATCGCCGTGCAGATCGCCGGGTCGGATCCCGAAATGATGGCCGAAGCCGCCGTCTTCAACGTCGGCAAGGGCGCCCGCATCATCGACATCAATATGGGCTGCCCGGTCAAGAAAGTATGCAATGTCGCGTCGGGATCGGCGCTTTTGCGTGACGAAAACCAGGTGGCCCGCATCTTGCACAGCGTGGTTCAAGCCTGCGCGCCGCTAGGCGTGCCGGTTACACTGAAAACGCGTACCGGCTGGGATCGCCAATCGCGCAACGCCGTGCGTATCGCGAAAATGGCCGAAAACATCGGCATCGCCGCCCTGACTCTGCACGGCCGCACCCGTTGCGACTTGTATCAGGGGCAGGCAGAGTACGATACGATACGCGAAGTAAAACAGGCGGTCGAAATTCCGGTGGTCGCCAATGGGGATATCGATAGTCCCGAAAAAGCCAAATTCGTACTGGAGTATACGGGGGCCGATGCAGTCATGATCGGACGCGCTGCACAAGGGCGCCCCTGGATATTCCGGGAAATCAGTCATTTCCTGGCCAACGGGCTGCGCTTGCCGGCGCCCACCTACGGCGAGCTACGCAATTGTCTGTTGGACCACCTGGAAGATCACTACGTGTTTTACGGGGAATTTACTGGCGTACGGTCCGCTCGCAAGCATATAGGCTGGTATCTGGCCGATATGCCCGAAGCACAGGAATTTCTGCCACGCATCAATGAAATCAGCACCACCCGCGAACAGACCCGCGCCATCGAGCAATGGTTTGATCGCCATCCACCCAACGAGCCAATTATGGCCAAGGCGGCCGAGCCAGCGGTACCGGTACGCCACAAAACGACACCTTAGAATATGAGCAACACTAACCCCCTGGAACAATCGGTACGCGACCAACTTGAACGCTACTTTACGGACTTGGGCGATTCAGAGCCGCGCGACATGCTTGCCATGGTCGTTACGTGCGTCGAGCGGCCTGTTCTACAAATCGCCCTCGAGCAATCTAAGGGCAACCAATCCAAGGCGGCGGAAATGCTTGGCATCACCCGCAGCACCTTACGCAAAAAGCTACTGGCGCATAACCTGCAACCCTAATTCAAACTCTAGACCTTACTTTCATGAAACTCCAGACTGCCCTTATTTCGGTTTCCGACAAAACCGGTATTGTTGA
>DATCYE010000019.1:0-7996 GCA_036570485.1 Pusillimonas sp.
GGCCGATGCCACCAAACCCGATGCTCCCCTTACGCGTATCGACACCCAGTCCAAACGCGTCCTGCAAACATCTCTGACACCCGAAAGGCTGATTGCACGCATCCTGACGCCCGAGCGCATGTCCATCCTGGATCTCGTGGACTACATCAGCTACCTGAAAAACAATCAATTGCAGACCGAACGCCAGGTGGTCGCCTTGTGGCGCAAAATGGCCTATCCCTTTACCCTGCTGGTCATGATCACCATTGCCGCCCCCATCGGTTTCATGCAAACCCGGCGCGGCGGCGTGGGCAGCAAGGTTTTCATCGGCATCTTGCTGGGCGTGGGATTTTTCATGCTGAATCAATTGGCCCTGAATGTGGGCATGCTCAGTAAATGGGCACCCTGGGTAACCGCTCTGGTTCCCAATCTTGCCGCGCTGGGCATTGCCCTGAGCGCGCTCATACTCATGGAAAATCAACATAACGTCAGGCGGTTCAACCAAACCCGCTGGCCCTGGAGCAAGTCGGCAGCATGACATCGGTACCAAGCATCTGGATGATCGGCGATGTACAAGGCTGCTGCCAGCCTCTGCGCGCCCTGCTTGCACACCCTGAAATCGCTCGCGACCCGCTAGCCCGCTTCTGGTTTGCCGGCGACCTGATCAACCGGGGACCGGACTCTTTGGGTACGCTTAGAGCAGTCATGGACCTTGGCGATCGTGCCGTCTCCGTTCTGGGCAACCACGACCTGCATTTGCTGGCTGTTGCGGCGGGGGTCAAAAAGCCTGGAAAATCCGACACCATCGACGACATCCTTAGTGCGCCCGACGCGCAGGAACTGATCGACTGGCTGCGCCACTGCCCCCTGGTTCATTACGAGCATCGCCATCTGCTGGTACATGCCGGTGTGCTGGCTAAATGGGATATTCAAAAAACGCTGGGGCTTGCCGCCGAAGTAGAGGAGGCGTTGCGCGGGCCGGACTGGAAAAAAATGCTGCACAGCATGTATGGCAACGAGCCCGTGCACTGGAAAGATGAATTCAGCGGCAGCAAGCGCATACGCGTCATCATCAATGCGTTTACACGCATGCGCATGTGCAACAGTCACGGACATATGGAGTTCTCGCATAAAGGAGCTCCAACGCATGACGCCGATGGGCTCATGCCCTGGTTCGATATGCCGGGCCGCGCTATCAAGGACGACACCATAGTCTTCGGGCACTGGTCGACCCTGGGCCTGCTGATTCGTCCCGATGTCATTTGCCTGGACACGGGTTGCGTCTGGGGCCGCCAGTTGACCGCCCTGCGACTGCATGACCAGCTATTGGTGCAGATTCCCTGCGCCCAGTACCAGGAGCACCATTAAGACGGGCTGGCGTCCTCGCCGGTGACGGCACGGCGTATCGCCTGGTGCGCATGGGCAGCCACTTTGACGCGCCCGTCTTCCTCGCACTGCCGGCTACTCATTACCGGCAGAAAAACCAGCTCGATCACCACGCCTGTCGTCCCCAGCAGACACCACATGTTCTGCAACATGTTTTGCTCACCCACAAAAGCTACGTAGTCGCTACGCGCTCCTTGATGCTCAAAGCGCAGCGCCACCGGCTGGATGTCGACATGCGCCCGTATGGCCGCGTCGAACAGGCTTGAATGAAACGGAGCCACGTCGAAACCGGTGGACGTGGTGCCTTCGGGAAACAGGCCCACGACCTCGCCCCGCTCGAAGCGCGCCTTCATCTGATGGCCTACCGCCCGAACCGCATGACGATGACCCCGCTCGATGAAAACCGTGCCGGCGCCCGCAACCAGCCAGCCCAGAACCGGCCAGCGCCGTATATCGCTTTTGGCCACGAATGAAGTGGGGCGTATGCTGTTCAGCACGAAAATATCGACCCAGGAAACATGATTGGCCACCCACAACACGGGGCCTGAGCGCTTGGGCTCGCCCTTGATGCGCACCGCAACCCCGCACAGGCGCATCAAGACACGCGACCAGTACAGATTCATGCATGATCGGATACGAAGAGAGGCCAGAGGAAAAACGATGCTGACGGACATCAAGCCCAGAATGATCCAAACCACCACAAGGACGGCGCGCAATGAAAAAAGCAGTACGCTCAAATTATTCTCTTTGTGAAGAATTTCCGGGTTGAGGCAAGGCATCGAGATAGCGCTGCAGTATCACCATGGCGGCCACGGCGTCGTCCGCCGCATGCGTACCCAGCATTTGCTGAGCCTCCATGCTGGAACCGCGCTCGTCGACCAACTCGACCTGCACGCCGAAGCGGCCACGCAGCTGATTGGCAAAACGCCGGCAACGCAGGCTGGCATATTGCTCGGCGCCGTCGCTGGCCAGCGGCAGGCCGACAATGACCTTGTCCGGTTGCCAGCTGGTCAGCAAGTGCTCGATTTCGGCAAACCGCCGATCGCGTTGCACGGACAGCAGGATTTCCAGGGGCCTGGCCTGCCCGGTCAAGGTATTGCCAATAGCAACGCCAATTTTTTTAGTACCGTAATCGAAGGCCAGAAAGGTTTGTTCAGGCATGGCCCGCATCGCCCGTCAGCATGAGCGGGTCGATTCCAAGCTGGCCAAGCGCCACCTCGTAGCGCTCTTCAAACGGCGTCTTGAACAGGATATCGTTGCTGACGGCTACGTTCAACCAGGCATTCTGCGACATCTCGCTTTCGAGCTGGCCCGCCCCCCATCCGGCATAGCCCAGCGTAATCAGCAACTGAGCCGGGCCTTTTCCTTGGGCAACATCCTGCAGAACGTCGCGTGACGTGGTCAGCGCTACATCGCCCAACTGTATGCTGGAACTGTATTCGCCCACCGGCGCGTGCAACACGAAACCCCTGTCCGTTTGCACCGGGCCACCGAAAAAGACGGGCAGATCCTGCACCGGCCCAATTTCCAGGGACAGGGACAGGTCTATGCGCGTCAGCAGGTCGCCAACGGTAATGTCGGTGGGTCGGTTGATGACCAGACCCAAGGCTCCGTGCTCGGTATGCTCGCACACGTAGATCACGGTATTGGCCAGATTGCCCGAAACCTTACCCGGCATGGCCAACAGAAGCTGTCGGGACAGGTCGGCGCTTGATTCGGTCTCGGGCCGTTTAGCGGATGTATTCATGGCTGGCCCTCCGGTAGTCCAAAAATCGCAACATCGGCGCTATGAGCTTAGACCTCGATCAGTTCGAAATCTTCTTTGCGGGCGCCGCACTCCGGACAAACCCAATTGGGAGGGACATCTTCCCAGAGCGTGCCGGGAGCGATCCCCTCTTCAGGCAAGCCCGCTTCTTCATCATATATCCAACCACAAATCAAACACATCCACGTACGCATGTTTCTTACTCACTGAAATTTACAAATTCAAAATCCGACGGACTCTGAACGCTTCTATTAGAATGGGGCCAATGTTACTAAACCCAATAGCACTGCACTCGATGCAAGGCAAAAACAGTGCAGACTTTAAATGACAGCCTACCCGTGCAAGCTCTGAATCCGCCTCTAGTACTTATTTTCGGCCCTTTTGATCCCAGCGGGTCGAGTAGCCTGCCTGCCGACACGGTTACCTGTGCCGCCATGGGCTGTCATGCCTTGTCTACCCTGACCGCCATCCTGGTGCGCGACACAGCCGGCACCGAGGAAATTCAACCCATATCGCCCGAACTCATCGACGACCAGGCGCGTTGCCTGCTAGAAGACATGACTGTACACGCCATCAAGGTCGGGCCACTTTATACAACGGAATCGGTAAGTGTACTCGCTCAAATAGCGGCCGATTACAGCCACGTTCCGCTGGTATTGCATTTGGCCCCCCTGCCGGACGAGTCCCTGCTGGAAGGCACAGACGCCGAAGACCTGCAATTGGCACTGTTCGAGCTGCTGCTACCGCAAACCGACATCGTCGTGGCGGATCACAAGCTGCTGGAGCAATGGCAGTCGGAGGGCGTGTTTTCGGGCACCGATACCGACACAGCCGCAGAAGCGCTATTGCAGTATGGCGCCAAATGGGTGCTGAGCACAGGCGCGCCATTGCGCCCAGGTCATGGCAGCCACCTGCTTCAGGGGCAATCCGGCCAAACCAGCAACTGGCACTGGGAAGCCCCTGCGGCAAGGCTGGCCGATGCCGACGGCCCGCTGGCATGCGCCATCGCAAACCAAATGGCCCGTGGCCTTGATGCTCCGGCCGCCGTCAATGCGGCCATACCGCTTGCGGCCCCGTTAGCAGGGCGAACCTTCCAGCCCGGTATGGGCCAACTGCTGATCAACCGGTCCACGCCATGAGCCTCCTATTACGATTTCCCAAGGGCCTGTACGGCGTCACCCCCGAATGGGACGACACCGACAAGCTGCTGGCAGCAATACGCGCCGCCGCCGCCGGCGGCATGGCGGCCCTGCAATGGCGGCGCAAGACCGCCACGGCACAAGAAGGCCTGGCACAGGTTCGCCAAGTGGCCGCGCTGTGCCGGGAACTGGGCCTTACTTGCATCGTCAACGACGATTGGCGGTTAGCCGCGCTGATCGACGCCGATGGTGTGCACCTGGGCCGGGAAGACGGCAGCCTGGCCCAGGCGCGACTGGCGCTGGGTTCCGAAAAAATCATCGGTGTCTCGTGCTACAACGAACCCGCACTGGCGGCGCAGGCCCTGAAAGCCGATGTCGACTACATCGCCTTTGGTGCCATGTATCCGTCCAGCGTAAAACCCAAGGCCGTACGCGCCACGCTGGAACACATCGAACAGGGCCGCATGCTGGCCGAAAACAGCCCCGAAAGGCCCCGGCCGGCCGTGGTCGCAATAGGCGGCATCACCGCCGACAATGCCTCTCCCATCGTGCATGCCGGCGCCGACAGCATTGCGCTGATCAGCGGCTTGTTCGACAGCGCAGATATCCGCGCCACCGCAGCGCGCTGCACCGCGCTATTCGCGTAATGTCCTATAGTCTGTATTTCCATTTTTCCGCGAGAGTCCTGAACCATGTCCCGCAACACTCAATTATTCGACCGCGCCTGCCAAACAATACCCGGAGGGGTTAATTCACCCGTCAGGGCATTCCGATCGGTGGGCGGCGCGCCGCGTTTCATCAAGCGCGCCCAGGGACCCTATATGTGGGATGCGGACGACACACGCTATATCGATTATGTCGGTTCCTGGGGGCCGGCCATTTTGGGGCATGCGCACCCAGAGGTCATACGCGCCGTGCAGGAAGCCGCGGTGGACGGTTTGTCTTTCGGCGCCCCGACCGAGGCCGAGATCGAGATTGCGGAAGCCATTGCGGCACGCATGCCATCCATTGAAAAAGTCCGCCTGGTCAGCTCCGGCACCGAGGCAACGATGACGGCTATCCGTCTGGCGCGCGGAGTCACCGGCCGCAGCAAGATCATCAAATTCGAGGGTTGCTACCACGGCCATGCAGACAGCTTGCTGGTCAAGGCCGGTTCGGGCCTGCTGACCTTCGGCAATCCCACTTCGACAGGCGTGCCGGCCGAGTTCATCCAGCACACGCTGGTGCTCGATTTCAACAATCTGGATGCGGTCGAAGCCGCCTTCAGCCAGTACGGCGCCGAAGTCGCCTGCGTCATTGTGGAGCCCATTGCGGGCAACATGAACCTGGTCAAACCGGCAGCCGGCTTCCTGGAAGGGCTGCGCGCGCTGTGCACGCAATATGGCGCCCTGCTGGTTTTCGATGAGGTCATGACGGGCTTTCGTGCCGGACCGCAAGGCGTACAGGGCCTGACGGGCGTGACACCCGACCTGACGACACTGGCCAAGGTTATAGGCGGCGGCATGCCGGTGGGCGCCTTCGGCGGCCGCGCCGACATCATGGAACACATCGCTCCGCTGGGCAATGTGTACCAAGCCGGTACGCTTTCGGGCAATCCCGTGGCGGTTGCCGCAGGCCTGGCTACCCTGAAGCTGCTGGCCGAGCCGGGCTTCTACGAGCGTCTGTCCGCCCAGACACGCAAACTATCCGAAGGACTGGCAGAGCGAGCCAACGCGGCCGGCATCCCGATGTGCAGCGATCATGTGGGTGGAATGTTCGGCATCTACTTCCGCGAAACCGTGCCCACGACTTTCGCCGAAGTCTCGCAAAGCGATGTAGAAGCCTTCAAGAAGTTCTTTCACTCTATGCTGATCAAGGGCGTGTACTTTGCGCCGTCGGCCTTCGAGGCAGGCTTCGTTTCTTCCGCGCACGACGATGCGGTCATACAGGCCACGCTGGATGCGGCCGAAGCTGTCTTCGCCAAGCACTAAGAACTTTTACGCCAGGCGCCAAACTTGCGCCGATTCGGGCAAGCGCCGCCCCGTTATACCGGGGCGGCTAGCGGCTTAACCCGCCGGCGGAACGACGGCAGTGACTTCTATTTCCACCCGCGCCCGGTCTTCGATCAGGTCGGCCACCTGAACCGCCGTCATGGCGGGGAAATGCCGGCCTATCACCTCGCGATAATGGTGGCCGATCTGCCGCAGGGCCGATACATATTCCTGCTTATCGCAGACATACCAGGTCATGCGCGTGATGTGCTGAGGCCCCGCGCCCCCCTCTTTCAGGATGGCGACAATATTTCTTAGGGCCTGGCCAACCTGCTCGGCAAAATCGTCGGTTTCGAACTGCTGTTGTTCATTCCAGCCCACCTGACCGCCAACGAACAGCAGACGACTGCCCACCTGCATTTCCGTCATGATCCCGTTGGCATAGCCACGCGGCTCCAGCCAATCGCTTGGTTGCAGAAATTCCATGATTTTTTCCTTATTGAGCAGCGCTTTTGCGCAAGACGAAACGCTGCAACTTGCCGGTTTCGGTTCGGGGCAGGCTGTCCATGAATTTGATGGACCTGGGGTATTTGTAGGGCGCAATGGCCGCCTTGACGTATTCCTGCAAAGCCTTGACCATGGCGGCGTCGCCGACGAAGCCGGGCTTGAGCACCACATAGGCCACGACAATGTTGCCGCGCTCGGCGTCGGGCTGGCCCACCACACCGCATTCGGCCACGGCTTCATGCCGCAGTAAAGTGCCTTCGACCTCCGGGCCGGCGATGTTATAGCCCGCCGAAACAATCATGTCGTCGTTGCGCGCCTGGTAATACAAATAGCCCTCGTCGTCCATGATGAAGGTATCGCCGGGCAGGTTCCAGCCCTGCTGCACGAATACGCGCTGACGCTCGTCGTCAAGATAGCGGCAGCCGGTAGGGCCTTTGACGGCCAGTCGCCCAGCCACGCCGTTGGCCACAGGCTGCAGGTTGTCATCGACAACCTGCGCCACATAGCCCGGCACCGCCTTGCCGATGGCTCCGGGGCGCACCTGACTGCCGGCACTCGATACGTATACATGGATCATTTCTGTTCCGCCTATGCCGTCTATCATCTCGATGCCGCTTGCCTGCTTCCACAGCTGACGCGTCGCATCGGGCAGGGCTTCACCCGCCGACACCGAGTTCTTTAGCGAGGTAAGGTCGTATTTACCGACCTGCGCCGCCATCTGGCGATAAAAGGTGGGCGCGGTAAAGGTCATGGTCGCGCCAAAATCCTGCACGGTTTCCAGCAATTCGTCGGGCGTCAGCCTTTCCGTCAGCACAGTAGACGCGCCCACGCGCAGCGGGAAGCACAACAAGCCACCCAGACCGAAGGTAAAGGCCAGCGGCGGCGTGCCGCAGACAATGTCATCGGCATGCATGCCCAGCGTATGGCGCGCAAAAGTATCGCACATGGCCAGCACATCACGATGAAAGTGCATGCAGCCCTTGGGCTTGCCCGTGGTGCCGCTGGTAAAGGCAATAAGGCAGATATCGTCACTGGCGGTATCGCAGGGCGTGAAGTCGATGGGCTTGCCGGCGGCAAGAGCTTCGATGCTGTCGGGGCCATCGTCGTGAAAATAGCGTATCTGAGCCAGGTCGGGGCAATAGCTGGGGTGGCTGGCATCGGTGCAATGCTCGATTTCGGCGGACAGGCGCTTGTCGCACAGCACGGCCTGAATCTTCGCCTTGCTTATGGCTTTTTCAAGCTCGACCGCC
>DATCYE010000020.1:0-3962 GCA_036570485.1 Pusillimonas sp.
GCTGGCGCCCGAACCTGAACTGCTGCTGCTTGACGAGCCTTTCTCCAATCTGGACGTGGACACGCGCGAGCGCCTGGCGTTCGAGGTACGCGACATCCTGAAAAAGACCGGCCACACGGCATTGCTGGTAACCCACAACCAGGCCGAAGCCTTTGCGATCGCCGACCGTATAGGCATCATGCGCGATGGCGACATCGTCCAGTGGGATACGCCCTACAACCTGCACCATAAGCCGACCAGCGTATTCGTCTCCGACTTCATCAAGCGCGAGGCCCTGATGGCGCAACGCGCCCAGGCCTATCTGCGCGGCGAAGCCAGCTAAGCCAATCGCCCACGTCGTTACGCTATCCGTTTTCCGTATCGTTCAGGCCCAGCTCCGCGCATTTGCGCGTCAGGGTATTGCGCCCTATGCCCAGCCGCTGCGCAGCCTCCATGCGTCGACCCCGACTGTAATCCAGCGCGGTTTCCAGCAATATGCGTTCGAAATCACGGGTCAGTGTCGCCATGACAGCCGGTTCATTACGCAACAACCTGGCCTGAGCCTCTTGCGCCAGCAGACCCAGCCAGGTGGCCGTTTCAGCCTGTAGCCCCCTTCCTAAATCAGGCTGCAAGCCGGCATCTTCCGGCATCAAGGCATTGGTCAAGTTGATAGGCAGCGTATGGGGAGCTATTGCATCTGAGGTTTGGGCGCTGCCGGCTGCGGCCAATACTTCGGGCGGCAGATCTTTGGCCTCGACCACTTGGCTGGACGACATCACGGTCAGCCACTGGCAGAAGTTTTCCAACTGGCGAATGTTGCCCGGATAATCGAAACCACAAAGTATGCGCATGGCGTCGGAGGCTACGCGACGTACCGGCACACCCAGATCGGCGGCGCTGTTCTGCATGAACAACTGCACCAGCGCCGGTATGTCTTCCTTGCGTTCGCGCAGCGGCGGCAGACGCAAGCGAATCACGTTCAAACGATGGAAAAGGTCTTCACGGAAGCGCCCCTCGGCCACGCGCTGCTCCAGCGGCTGGTGAGTGGCGGCCACAATGCGCACGTCGGCCTGTATGGCTTGCGAACCGCCCACCCGGTAGAAACTGCCTTCGGCCAGTACGCGCAACAAACGGGTCTGAAGCTCGAAAGGCATGTCGCCGATTTCGTCCAGGAACAGTGTGCCGTTGCGCGCCTCTTCGAAGCGCCCCCGGCGCTGCTGTGTGGCACCTGTAAACGCGCCGCGCTCGTGGCCGAACAGTTCGGCCTCTAGCAAATCTTTGGGTATGGCGGCGGCATTCAGTGCAATAAAGGGCCCGCCCACGCGATTGCTATGCTCGTGCAAGGCCCGCGCGATTAGTTCTTTGCCGGTGCCCGATTCGCCGGTAATCAATACCGTCACGCTGGAGGCGGCCAAACGGCCTATGGCGCGGAACACTTCCTGCATGGCGGGCGATGATGATTGCACCATGACCCGCTCTGCGCTGACCGTCGCTGCAGGCGACTGCGCGGCAATCGACTCGCTGGAACCGGTTTGCGCGGCGCGCTGTATCAAGGCCACGGCGGCATTGACGTCAAAGGGTTTGGGCAGATAGTCGAACGCCCCCTTCTGAAAGGCCGCTACCGTACTGTTCAGATCGGTAAACGCCGTCATGACGATGACCGGCAGATCGGGGTGGCCCTGCTTGATGCGATGCAAAAGACTCAGGCCGTCCTGGCCGGGCATGCGCACGTCAGTCAGCAGTACCGACGGCGTGGCGCCGTGCAAGGCTTCGAGCGCCTCGGCGGCCGAAGCGAAACTTTGAGCGGGAATGGCAGCTCGCGCCAGGGCTTTTTCGAGTACCCATCGTATGCTTTGGTCGTCGTCGACTATCCATACCGGTTTCATCATTGCTCCAGGGGCAGGATCATACGGAATTCAGTGCGTCCGGCCTGCGTGTCGAACTCCACAACACCGCCATGCTGCTGGACGAATTCCTGCGTCAGGCTCAGGCCCAGACCGGTTCCGCTGGCGCGGCCGGTTACCAGGGGATGGAAAATCTTGTCGCGCAGCTGCACCGGCACGCCCGGCCCGTTATCGATCACCGACACTACCACGCCAAGCTTCGCCTGCTGCGTGGCCAACAGCAACTGTCGCCCTATTCGGGTGCGCAACACCAGGCGGGCGCTACCCTTGGGCGGCGTCTCCGTCAGGGCCTGCGCAGCGTTGCGAACAATGTTCAGCAAAGCCTGAAGCAGACGTTCGAGATCGCCGTTCACGTCGGGCACGGATGCGTCGTAGTCGCGGACGAACTCAATATGAGGAAACTCGGCGCCAACCAGCCGGTACACCCGCTCGCACAGCTCGTGAATATTGAAGGTCGTCTTACGCAGCGTCTCGCCCTGAGGGGCTATCAGCCTATCGACCAGGCTGGCCAGGCGATCGGCCTCGGCAATGATGACTTGCGTGTACTCGTGCAGATCATCCGAACCCAACTCCACGTCCAGCAACTGCGCGGCCCCACGTATCCCACCCAAAGGATTTTTGACCTCGTGGGCGAGATTGCGCAGGGACTCTCGTTGCGCGGTCAGCTCATTGCTAAGCTGTTGATGGCGATCCAGCAAAATATGGTGCTCGATCACGCGAACCTCCAGCAAGGCAGCCCAGGGCTGACGATGCAAGGGCACAATGGCCAGGCTGACCGATACCTGATCCCCCCAGCGGTCTATCGTCAGATCCTGGCGCAAGATGCCAAACTTACCGTTAATGGCGTCGGGCAGGCGTTCGGCCAGGGCCGCATCTTCGTCGACAAGAGCATCGACCAATTGCCCCGCAAGCTGCTTGCGCGATACGCTGAACAGTTCTTCGGCTGCCGTGTTGGCAGGCTCGACCCTACCCTGGTCATTCAATAGCAGGACAGCGGTCGAGAGCAAATCGTAACTGGCTACGTCCATGATTCTTCCGGATTTTGCCAAGGGCGGCCGCCAGGACCGCCCTTCGCCCATTACAGGCTGTAGTACATATCGAACTCGACCGGATGAGTCGTCATGCGCAAGCGCGTGATTTCCGCCATTTTCAGTTCAATATACGCGTCCAGCATATCGTTGCTGAAAACACCGCCACGCGTCAGGAACTCGCGATCTGCGTCCAGCGCGGCAATGGCCTCTTCGAGCGAAGCGCAGACCGTCGGGATCTTTGCATCTTCTTCAGGAGGCAGGTCGTACAGGTTCTTGTCGGCGGGATCGCCGGGGTGGATTTTGTTCTGCACGCCATCCAGACCGGCCATCATCAAGGCCGAAAATGCCAGGTAGGGATTGGCCAGCGGGTCCGGGAAACGGGCCTCGACACGACGCCCCTTGGGGCTGCTGACGTATGGAATGCGTATGGATGCCGAGCGGTTACGGGCGGAATAAGCCAGTTTTACCGGAGCCTCGAAGTGCGGCACCAGACGCTTGTACGAGTTGGTACCCGGATTGGTGATGGCATTCAAGGCCTTGGCATGCTTGATGATGCCGCCAATGTAATACAGGGCGAATTCGGACAGGCCCGCGTAGCCGTTGCCGGCGAACAGGTTTTGACCGTCTTTCCAGATGGACTGGTGCACGTGCATGCCCGAACCGTTGTCGCCAACGATGGGTTTGGGCATGAAGGTGGCCGTCTTGCCATATACATGCGCTACGTTGTGTATGGTGTATTTAAGAATTTGATTCCAGTCGGCGCGCTCGACCAGGGTGCTGAACTTGGTGCCGATTTCCAGCTGGCCCTGGCCAGCGACTTCATGGTGGTGGACTTCGACCGGAACGCCCTGCTGCTCCCGCAGCAGGCACATTTCCGAAAGCATGTCCTGGAAGCCGTCGACCGGCGATACCGGCACATAACCGCCCTTGACGCCCGGGCGGTGGCCCAGGTTGCCGCCGTCGAGCTCCAGGCCGCGCGACCAGGGAGCTTCTTCGGATTTGATCTTCACGAAGCAGCCCGACATGTCGTCGTTCCAGGTGATGCCGT
>DATCYE010000021.1:0-2011 GCA_036570485.1 Pusillimonas sp.
TCATCCAATAACAACAACCTGGGGTTCAGCAGCAAGGTACGCGCAATCGCCAGCATTTCTTGTTCGCCCCCCGAAAGCTGGCGCCCCTTGTTGGATTTGCGTTCCGCCAGCCTGGGAAAGAGCCCGTAAATGCGTGCAAGCGTCCACGGACCGGGCCGGTCCACCGGCACCTTCAGATTTTCTTCGACCGTCAGGTTCGCAAAAATACGCCTGCCCTCCGGCACGAAACCCACGCCCAGAGCGGCGATACGGTATGGCGGCCACTGGGTGGTGTCCTGGCCGAAAGCAGTAACCGTGCCGCTGCGCGCGTGTGTCAGGCCCATGATGCTGCGCAAGGTGGTCGACTTTCCCGCGCCATTGCGGCCCAGCAAGGTAACAAGCTCGCCTTCTTGCACATGCAGGCTGACGCCATCCAGAATATGACTTTTATCGTAATAGGTATGCAGTTCGTGTACGTCCAGTGCCTTCATGCCGCCTTCCCCAAATAAGCCGTCTGAACTCGTTCGCTGGCCGCAATTTCATCGGGCGCGCCCTCGTCCAGAACCGCGCCTTCAGCCAGCACCGTTATTCGGTCGGCCAGATTGAAAATAACGCGCATATCGTGCTCCACCAACACTATGGTCAATTCTTGGGTCTTGTGCAGCTTGCGTATCAACATGGCGGTGCTGTAGGTTTCGCGGCTGCCCATGCCGGCGGTCGGCTCATCCAGCAACAGCAGGCGCGGTTTGAGCGCCAGCGTCATCATGATCTCGGTGGCGCGCTGATCGCCCTGCGATAGCTCGCCCACCGGCCTATCCGCATGCGCGGCAATGCCGCCCAGCTCCATGAGCTCGTCCACGCGTTCCCGAATCTGTACATCCTGGGCCTTCGCCAGCCAAGGCTTTAGCCGCAAGCCCATTGCCAACTCAACCGGAATCCGCAGGTTCCGGCGCAGGGTAAGCTCTGGGAATATCTCGGTGATCTGAAAGGTTCGCGCCATGCCCAGCTCGACACGCTTGTGCAGAACCAGCATCGTGATGTCCTGACCATCAAGCACGATGCGACCGGCCGTGGGTTTGAAAAACCCGCTGATCAAATTGAAGAAAGTGGTTTTGCCCGCGCCATTCGGGCCGATAAGCGCACGTAACTCGCCCCGCTCTACCGCCATGGAAACATTGTTGACCGCCACCAGGCTGCCAAAATGCTGCGATACGTTCTTGACTTCCAGCAAGCTCATGACAGCCTCTTCCGAATAATACCCAGAACCCCGCGAGGGAAAAACAGCACAATCAGCACAAAAAATATGCCTATGAAGAACATCCAGTTCTGGGTATAGCTTGATACGTAATCCTGCAGCACAACGAATATGGCCGCGCCGATCAAGGGCCCCCAAAATGAACGCATGCCGCCCACCACGGCCATGATCACGAAATTTCCGGACAGCGTCCAATGCAGCGTGCGCGGATCGGCAAAATTATTCAGCAAGGCATACAAGGCGCCGGCCAGGCTGGCGAACAGACACGAAATAACGAAGGCGATCCAGATATGGCGCTCTACCGGAATGCCCAGAAAGCGCGCACGCCGCTCGTTTTCGCGTATCGCCAGCAGGGTTCGCCCAAACGGCGAACGCAGGATCAATGCCATGATGCCGACCGAGACCGCGAATATCAGCAACACCAGGTAGTAATAAGCTTCGGCGTTACCCAGTATGTCGATCTGCGTAAAACCCAGGTCTATGGGCAGACGCGTCCAGCCGGTCAGTCCGTCATCGCCGCCGGTGACCGAGCTCCATCGAAAAGCGATGAAGTAGAACATTTGGCCAAAGGCGATCGTGACCATGGCAAAGTAAATGCCTCGCAGCTTGACGATCAGGGCCCCGACGACTGCAGCGGCAAGTGTGCCGACCAGCACCCCCACCAGTATGGCCAATGAAGTGCTAGGCGCAAGATACTTCAGCAGCATGCCCGCGCCATAGGCGCCCAAGCCGAAGTAAGCCGCATGGCCGAAAGACAGGACGCCGGTAAAGCCCAGC
>DATCYE010000022.1:0-5402 GCA_036570485.1 Pusillimonas sp.
TAGGAGCAAGCTTGAAGCTGCGCATCGACCTGATCGGCGCCGTCAGCGTTTTCGGCGACGACGACGGCCGCTATCTTGATCAACACGCCACCGGGCAGGCCAGAGACGTGCGCCTGCGCATTGCCGCCGCCCATCCCGATAAAGAAACCGCCGCGCGGGTCCTGCACGAGGTTACCGCACTGTATACCTGCGGCCCCGCAGGCGGGGGCGGTGTACGCACCGCGCTACGGCCACGCCTTAACAGCCTGTCCAGCGCCATACCCCGCGACTTGGCCCCCGCAAGCTGGACATTCGCCCATGAATAAGCCCATGCCCGTCGCACACAAAACCACCGTTCCCCTTTACCGCCTGGCGCACAGCCGCACGGGCGACAAGGGCGACATTTCCAATATCAGCGTAATTGCCTGGAAGCCCGAGCTCTTTCCCATACTGAAAGAACAGCTTACCGAAGAGGCGCTGAAAAAATGGTTTGCATTTCGCAAACCCCAACGCATACGACGCTACGTAATCGAATCCATACACGCCATGAATTTCGTGCTGGAGGGCATCCTGGACGGCGGCGTGAACGACGCCCTGAACCTGGATACCCACGGCAAGGCCTTGTCGTTCTATCTGCTTGATTTTCCAGTCACCGTCGACAGTACGCTGGCGGGCACCCTGCCCGACATCACCCCCTGATACCCCACCCCCAAAGGAGACAACCCATGAATCAAAAACACATGAAAAAAACACTGCTGGCGGCAACGCTGGGCCTGTGCCTTCCATTGGCAGCACCATCGCAAGCTCAGGAGTACCCCAACCGGGCCATTACCTTTGTAGTGCCTTTTGGCGCCGGCAGCGCCACTGACCAGTTCGCCCGCGCCATAGGACAAGGCGTAACCGAACAAACCAAGCAAGTGGTCGTCATCGAGAACAAACCCGGCGCCAGCGCCATGATAGGGGCCAGCGATGTAGCACGCGCCGAACCCGACGGCTATAAGGTTCTGTTCACCACCAACACCTCGCAAGCGGCCAACCCGCATCTTTATAAAAAGCTCAATTACGACCCCGTCAAGGATTTCGAGCCTGTCACCCTGCTGGGCACGGGCGGGCAGATCATGGTGGTCAATCCATCCTCGCCGGCCAAGACCGTGGGCGACTTCATCAAGCTGGCCAAGGAAAATCCCGAAAAACTCAGTTTCGGCAGCGGCAGCTCCAGCAGCCGGGTCGCAGGCGAGTTGTTCCAGCAGATGGCCGATGTAAAGCTTTTGCATGTGCCTTACAAAAGCAATCCGCTGGTCATCACGGATCTGCTGGGTGGCCAGATCGACATGATGATGGCTGATATGGCCACTGGCCTGCCGCAGGTCAAGGCCAATAAGCTGCGCGCCCTGGGCGTCACCACGGCCCAACCTGCCGCATTGGCTCCGGATGTACCCACGATCGCAAGCGCCGGCGTGCCGGGCTACGAAATGGGCTACTGGTTTGGCGCCTATGTACCGGCCAACACCCCGGCCGCCGTGGTATCCCGCCTGCACGACCTGTTGGTCAATGCAACCAAAAGCAGCGCCGCCACTCAATTCTATAAGCAGACCGGCACTAAGCCAGTAACCTCCACGCCCGCCGAATTGGCCGACTTTCAGAAGAAAGAAACGGAGAAATGGGGCGCCATCATCAAGAAGGCAGGCATCCAGCCTTCGTAAGGCTGACCTCACCAGTACCCCCGAGCAATCCGGATAGCAGCCTGCCTGCTATCCGGAGTTAGTTCCTGTTACTCCTGTCGTCGGGCTGCGAGCTTTTGTTTGCCGGAACACCTAATACAATAACGTGCCCCCAAGGGATAAACCGGAGAATGTATGGCTGTTCCACCCTTCGATTACGACGCCGCGCTGTTGGCCTGCGCGGCAGGCGACCAGAACGCGTTCCAAAACCTGTACCGGCACGAAGCGCCGCGCATGTTGGCCCTTGGGCTGAAAATGTTGTCTCAGCGAGCCACTGCCGAAGATCTGGTGCGTGACGCCTTCATCCTGATCTGGAAAAACGCAAGCAGCTACGATCCGGCCATGGGCGATGCCCGCGCCTGGATGTACAGCATTGCACGCTACCGCGCCCTTAGCCGCTTGCGCCAGGCAGGCAGGCTGCGACCCGGCGATACCCAGGGGCTCGATACCCTGCCGGGCAACGAAGCACATGCCGCAGCGGACAGCGTGGTGGGCGCCATCGCATCGATGGACGAATCTCGCCGCGGCCCCCTGCTCATGGCCTTCTATGGCGGCTACACCTACGAACAGATAGCAACACGCCTGAAAACCTCGACGACCCAGGTCAGAAAGCATACACAGGAAGCCCTGAGATCGATCCGGGAGCCACAGCAGGCATGACACGCAACGACCACGACATACTGATCGCAGAATACACATTGGGGCTGCTCGGGCCTCAGGAAATAGCTCAGGCGCATGCCCTGCTGGCACGCGATGACGCCGCCGCCGTTCAGGCGCTAAGCTGGGAGCATCACTTTCTGGAGCTTACCGACCTGCTTGCGCCCGTCGATCCCTCGCCGCTGCTGCTGGCCCGCATACAAACCAGCCTGGGCCACGACACCACACCGGCGCCATCCAGCCTATACCGCAAGCCGGCGGATCACCCCACCGGCAAGACTCTGGGCACCTTCAGCCCGCCGGAAAACGTCGCCGATATTTCCGCCACAGCTGCCGCAAGAACGGCAAACCAAGCCGGTGTCGACGTTGCCCCTACGGCCGCGACGACGGCCACGGCCGCAGCAGCTGTAGCGCCTTTGGCCACCACCCCGGCCAAACCCGCGCCGCGCGAGACGCAGAAAAAAAAGAGGGACACCAAACCACAGGCAGGCGGCAGCATCTGGGTTTGGCGCGCAGCCAGTCTGGTCTTGGCCGCCATTGCGCTGGCCCTGGGCTTGATGCCCGACCAGCCTCAGCCGCCTGCGGTCACCATTGTCGAAGTCGCGCCCACCCAGGCCGCCATACTGCAGGCGCCCGGACAAAGCTCCACCCCCGGCTGGACGGTCACCATAGATCAGCAACAGAATGTATTGCTTAATCCGCAGGTGCGCAGCGATATTCCGGCAGACGCTTCGGTGCAGTTGTGGACCCATGACAGCCGTCTTCCTCAGCCGCGATCCCTGGGACTGATTGACCCGAACAAGCCCGTCACCGTACCGGCCGCCCTCATGGGACCGGTCAGCCCGGATCAAATATTCGAAATGACGCTGGAACCGGCCGGCGGGTCGCCCAACGCGGCACCCACAGGCCCCATCTTGTTCATTGGCCGCATCGTCACCTTCGGCAAGCGGGCAGCCACACCGCAACCCGCCGCAGGTGCGAACACCCCTGTGGAAAGCTCCTAGCAGAGCACAACATTAACCGCCAGGCCGCCGCGCGACGTTTCCTTGTATTTGCTGCGCATGTCGGCGCCGGTCTGGCGCATGGTCTCGATGACGGCATCCAGGGACACATGGTGCTGGCCGTCGCCCTGCAAGGCAAGTCGGGCTGCGTTGATGGCCTTGACGGCTCCCATGGCATTGCGTTCGATGCAGGGAATCTGCACCAAGCCGCCAATGGGATCGCAGGTTAAGCCCAGATTGTGTTCCATGCCGATTTCGGCCGCATTTTCGACTTGCTGCGGCGTACCGCCCAGCACGGCCGCCAGCCCTGCAGCCGCCATGGAACAGGCCACGCCCACTTCGCCCTGGCATCCGACCTCGGCACCCGAAATAGAGGCGTTCTGCTTGTACAAGAAGCCTACCGCCGCTGCGGTCAAAAGAAAATCGACACAGCCGTCTTCGGACTGCTCTGCAATAAAGGTTTGGTAATAGCGCAACACAGCCGGCAGCAGCCCGGCCGCGCCATTGGTTGGCGCTGTCACCACTCGACCGCTGGCGGCGTTTTCTTCATTGACCGCCATGGCAAAAAGATTGACCCAGTCCATGGCATACAAAACATCTTTTTTGGCCGTATCGCGCTGTAGTTCGCGATACAGGGCAGGCGCGCGGCGGCGCACTTTCAACCCTCCGGGCAACAACTGATCGGCCTGATCGTTGTCGTACCCACAGCCTCGATCGATGCACGCATTCATGATATCCGCAATATGCAATACGCCTTGCCTGACCTGCTCTATCGGCGCCAGCACCGCTTCATTGGCCATCATCAACTGCGCTATCGACAGGCCGGTTTGCTCGCAAAGATCGAGCAGTTGCTGTCCGGTCGAGAAAGGATGAGGCATGGGATCGTGCTGCGGCACGGTTTCGTCTGTTTCTATGGAGTCCAGCGCACGGATGAAGCCGCCACCCAAGGACACATAGCGCTCTGCAATCAATAGCTCGCCGGCTTGATCGAAGGCCTGAAAACGCATGCCGTTGGGATGTTCGACCATGGGCCGGATTCGATACGAAAAGGCTTTATCGGGATTGAAAGCGATATCGTGCGCGCCCCACAGGCTAAGCTGCTTCGTGCTGCGGATAGTTTCCATGAGACGGGAAATGCTGGACGGAACGACGGTGTCGGGAGCTTCTCCCATGAGGCCCAGCATAATCCCTACATCGGTGCCATGGCCGCGCCCCGTTTCTGCCAGGGAGCCATACAGATCTATGCTTAGCGCCGCCACTTGCGGCAACAAACTCCGGGACTGAAGGTTACGGGCAAAATTGCGAGCTGCCCGCATGGGACCGACTGTATGCGAGCTGGACGGGCCTATGCCTATCTTGAAAATATCAAAGACCGAAAGAGTCATGGAATTGCCTTGAATGCCTAAGAAACAATATACGATACTGTAATGCCAGGCATGGCGAATACGCGATGGGGTCTAACCCTCGTGAGGCGAGCTCCACTGAATGGAGCCTTGCAAAGATGTAATGGAATCGAGCGGCGCATTCTTGCGAAAATCCGACGGCGACATGCCGACGTAATCGTGAAAGGCATTGGAAAAATTGGCCGAACTGGAAAACCCCAGATCCAGAGCTATTGTCTGTATGTCCAATGAGGTTTGCACCAGCAGGCGCTGCGCCTTGCGCATGCGCTCTTCACGACAAAACTGGGTAATCGTCAACCCCAGCGAATTTCGGAACGCCTCGGACACGCGTCTTTTGCTGACCCCGAGGGCTTGCGCCAGCTCATCTACCTGAGGAGGTTGCGACAGTCTGGCTGCAAGATACTGCTTGGCCGCCCGAATCAAGTGTTGATTGGCGGACTCATCGGATTCAGTGATTGGTGGCACAGGAAAAGACATAAAAGGCAGGCACCGAAAACAGGCCCATCGGCCTGTATCGTGGAATTCATACCTATTACGTTAGTTTCACCGCCCGGATTTGTCCAAGCATTTAACGTGCTATTAACGATATTTGACGTTGCGAAATAATTTGTGGACTTTCAGGACAGGTCGAACTGGCCGTT
>DATCYE010000023.1:0-4645 GCA_036570485.1 Pusillimonas sp.
AACTCGGAAAATCGCCAAATATTTCGTTGCGCCTTATGCATGTTCCAACGGCGTAATCTTGGCCAGTACATCGGCCAGCGCATCTTTAGCAACTTCAGTGTCGTGCGCCACCTGCACGCGCAGCCAGTAGCCATCCGACAACCCGAAGAATCGGCATAAACGAAGATCCGTATCAGCCGTGATGGCACGCATGCCTTTTACTATCTCGTTAATGCGCCGCGCCGACACACCAATCTCTTTGGCCAAGCGGTATTGACTAATGCCCATAGGGCCAAGGAACTCTTCTTGCAATAGCTCCCCGGGAGTTACCGGAGCAATTTCACGAACCATAATCCGCTCCTTTCAGTGATAGTCCACTATTTCCAAATCATAGGCGCGCCCACCGCGCCACACGAAACAAATTCGCCATTGATCATTAATGCGAATGCTATGCTGCCCTTTACGGTTACCTTTTAGGGCCTCCAAGCGGTTCTGGGGTGGAATGCGTAGGTCTTCCAGCCGCAGAGCCGCTTCCAATTGACGCAGCTTGCGCAGGGCGACTCGTTCGATGTTCACGAAGCGCGCAACCCGCCTGCCTTCATACAACGCCCGAGTATCAGAGCATTTGAACGATTCGATCATAGTCAAATAATAACGTCATGCGTTATTAAAATCAAACCCCGAAGCCGCACACGACTCCAAAAAATCGCCTACCTGCTAGCGCTCACAGGACAAGGCGACGGATTCGCTGCGCAACTGTGCAACGAAACGGGCAGCCGCCGGCGACAGGCTGTGGTCGTGCCGGGTGATCAGGTAAATGGGCGGCAGGCGCATCGACAAATCTATGGACAGCACCCGTAGTATGCGCTGGCGCACGTAATGCTCAGCCAGCGACGCCGGCATAATGGCCACCATGTCTGAAATTTCAAGCATGGCAATGGTAAGCAGGTTAGAGGCCGACTCGGTAATGTTCAGCCGCGTGTCGGCACCTATGTCGCGCAAGGTTGCATCAAAGCGTATGCGCTGAGGCGAGCCCGGGGGCTGAAGCATCCATGGAAGGCCGGTCAAATCGGCAAGCGTTACGGTGCTTTTCCTGGCCAGCGGATGCCGGGCGCGCGCTACAACCACCTGGGTCTCTTCCACCAGCGGCACGCTAATAAAATCGCCTTCGCCATGCCCCTCTGTTTGGCGCCCCAGAACCAGATCGACTTCACCGCGCGCCAACTGCCTGATCATGACATTGCTGGTGTCGACAATAACCGACACCGCCACGCGCGGGTGCAACTGCTTGTAGGCACTAAGCGTGGGTGCAAGCAGCTCGGGCACCGCCCCCGGCACACAGCCTATGCGCAAGATCCCGCGCAAGCCGGAACCCAGGGCCACCATTTCTTCGCGCACGAAACCGAAGTCGGTCAGCATGCGACGCGCATACCGGATAAGAATCTCGCCGTAAGGCGTTGGCGTCATGCCGCGCGCATGGCGTTCGAACAAGGCGACGCCAAACGTGTCTTCGGCCTGCTGCAGCAACTTGCTGGCCGCCGGCTGACTGATATGCAGCGCAGCCGCCGCGCGACCCAGATTGCGCTCGTCATCCAGCAAACTTAACAAGGCCAGCTGGCGGGTGCGCAAGCGCAGCAACAAAGAAGGGTAAGCAGCGGAATCGGCCATTTCAAGATCATACACAAAAGTATATGGATTACTGACTATTTTCTATTGGAATGGAATGAAGATAGCTCTTAAGCTGTATGCAGTCCCTCTTTCTATAGCGGGATCAACCACAACAGAAAGTACAGGAGACAAACCAACATGACATACCCTTCTCTGTTACGCCGCGCCCTGCCCTGTGCGCTGGTCTTGGCTTCGTTTGCCTTTCCGGGCAGCGCAGGCGCGCAAACCTTTCCCGATCAACCGCTGCATATTCTGGTGGGCGCATCGCCTGGCGGCGGTACCGACATTCTGGCGCGCACGCTGGCCGACAAATTCACCACCGGCCTGAAACAGACTGTGGTGGTCGAAAACCGCCCCGGCGCCTCCAACACCATTGCCGCCGGGATGGCGGCGCGGGCCGAACCCAATGGCCTGACCTTGCTGGTTGCCACCAACACCGGCCAGGCCATCGCGCCGCACATGCTAAAGCTGTCTTATGACCCGCTGACCAATCTGCAACCCATAGGCCTGGTCGCCATCATGCCAAATGTCCTGGTGGTGCCCAGCAGCTCGCCTTATAAAAATGTAAAAGACCTTCTGGCCGCCATGAAAGCCAAGCCGGGTACGTTCAAGTTCGCTTCGTCGGGCGTGGGCAGCACCCAGCATGTGGGCGCCGAAGCCTTCAATCTGGCCACCGGTGCAAAAGCCATTCATGTGCCTTACAAAGGCAGCTCGCAAGCACACATCGACCTTATCGCCGGGCAAACCGACATGATGTTCGACTCCACCTCGTCGGCCATGTCGCAGATCAAGGCGGGTAAATTGCGTCCTTTGGCGGTTACCTCGCCCAAGCGCTCAACCGCCCTGCCCGACGTACCCACCCTGACCGAGCAAGGCATTACCGGCGCCGACGTCACCACCTGGTACGGCCTGCTGACCACCGGCGGCACTCCGCCCGCCATCGTCACCCGCCTGAACAAAGAACTTAACGCCACGCTGCAGCTGCCCGATGTCGCAGCCCGCATCAAAGGCCTGGGCGGTGAAATCGACCTTATGACGGACCAGGAGTTCGCCGCCATGAACAAAAGCGAATACGAACGCTACGGCAAACTGCTGAAAGCATCCGGCATCAAAGCAGACTAAGCATCAAGGCAAGGCCGTGCGCGGCCTTGCTCATAGCCACATACCCAAGGAAATAAATATGAACACCCAGCGTCCCCGCCTTGCCGTCCTGCTTGGCGACCCAGCCGGCGTCGGCCCCGAAATGGCCGTCAAGCTGCTGGCGCGCGAGCAAAACCGCAATGCCGCCAACTTGCTGCTGATTGCCGACCCCGTCGTGCTGGCCGACGCGCAGCGCATGACGGGCCTTGAGCTGGACACACTGACCATTGCAAGCCTGGACGACATCCGCTACGAACCGGGCCGCGTCACTGTGCTTGAAAAAAACTGGCTGGACGGCAAGTCGCCCCCTTTGGGCGAATGCACGCTGGAAGCCGGCACCGCTTCCTTTCTGGCGCTGGAAACCGCGCTGGAAGCCGTCAAGCGCGGCTTGTGCGACGGCATTATTTTTGCGCCGCTTAATAAGCATTCGCTGCGCCTGGGCGGCCTGACCGAAGAAGACGAGCTGCGCCATATTCAAAAAAGCCTGCAGGTGCCGGGCTTCGTCTGTGAGTTCAACATTACCGGGCAATTGTGGACATCGCGCGTAACGTCGCACGTGCCCGTACGCGAAGTGGCCGACCTGATCACCCAGGAAGGCATCTGCGATGCGGTACAAATTATTGATGCGGCGCTACGCCAGGCAGGCATAGCAAAGCCACGCATTGCCGTTTCCGGCCTGAATCCGCATGCCGGCGACGGCGGATCGATAGGCATGGAAGAAATCGAAGTCATCGAGCCCGCCGTGAAAAAAGCCCAGGCCATGGGCATGGATGCGCGCGGCCCCTATTCGCCCGACACCATATTCATTGCAGCTCGACGCGGCGACTTCGACGCCATCGTATCCATGTATCACGACCAGGGCCAGATCGCCATGAAGCTTATCGGCTTCGACCATGGCGTGACCCTACATGGCGGCCTGCCGGTACCCGTCGTTACCTCTGCCAGCGGCAGCGCCTTCGACATTGCCGGCAAGGGCATCGCCAACATCGAAGGCCTGCAACAAGCCTTCGATCTGTGCACGCGCATGGCAGGCAGCCGGCAAGCACAAGCAGCAACCGCATAGAACATCTACACCCCATCAGCACGGACTGAACATGACGACCAATCGTAAGAAGCTACGCAGCCAGGCCTGGTTCGACCGCCAAGACAAAATGGGCTTTTACTATCGCTCGTGGTTAAAGAACAGCGGCATTCCCCAGGATCAGTTCGATGGCCGGCCCGTCATCGGCATCTGCAATACCTGGTCCGAACTGACGCCATGCAACTCGCACTTTCGCGAGCTGGCCGAGCATGTGCGTCGCGGCGTGCTGGATGCGGGCGGCTTTCCGCTTGAGTTCCCCGTGCTGTCGCTGGGCGAAACCATGATGCGCCCCACCGCCATGTTGTACCGCAATCTGGCATCGATGGACGTAGAAGAAGCCGTACGCGCCAACCCGCTGGATGGCGTCGTCCTGCTGATGGGCTGCGACAAGACCACGCCTTCCTTGCTGATGGGCGCGGCCAGCGTCGACCTGCCCACCGTTGGCCTGTCGGGCGGCCCCATGCTGCGCGGCTACTACGAAGGCAAGCCGGTGGGGTCCGGCACCAATACCATCTCGATGAGCGAACAGCTGCGCGCCGGCGCCATCACGCTGGCACAGTTTCATGAAGCCGAAGCCTGCATGCACCGCTCGCACGGCCATTGCATGACCATGGGCACCGCGTCCACCATGGCTTGCATGGTCGAGGCCTTGGGCATGGGCATGCCGGGCAATGCAGCCATTCCCGCCGTCGACGCCCGACGTCATTTAATGGCTCGTGAAGCCGGCCGCCGCATCGTCCAGCTGGTGCATGACGACGTATGCATGTCGCAGATACT
>DATCYE010000024.1:0-2863 GCA_036570485.1 Pusillimonas sp.
GACGGCCAGCGGCAACCTGCCTCCCGGCAACCGTCCAGTCAGCAGCGCCAACGACCCCATCGCCCTGGGCCAGGCACTGTTCCGTACAGCCGTGCCAACCTGTGCGGCCTGTCACTCCACCGCGCCTGGCGTGAACCTGGCCGGCCCGACGCTGGCCAATATAGTGGCTACCGCCGAAAAAACCATGGCCTCGCCCGATTACAAAGGCAAGGCCAAGACGGTCGACGAATACATCCGCGAATCCATTGTTGAGCCCAGTGCTTATTTGCACCCAGGCGCCATGTATTCAGCCAATGGCGTGTCCTTCATGCCGCCGTCCTATGGCAAGGACCTTAGCAGCGAGCAAGTAGATCAACTGGTTGCGTATCTCGCCACATTCAAATAACGAATTCCGTCACGGAACAGCCACATCCAATGGGAGTCGCCATGCGTTACAGATCTCAATCGGTTGCCTACTGGTATTTCGCGCTAGCCATGATTCTTTTCGGGCTCCAGCTTGTGTTCGGCCTGCTCTCGGCCGCCAAATACCTGGGGCCGGATCCTTTACTTAATATCTTGCCTTTCGACGTCACCAAAACCATACATACCAATCTACTGATCGTATGGGTGCTTACCGGCTTCATGGGCGCCACCTACTGGATCGTTTCCGACGAATCCAGGTCCGAACTGCACAGCGTCAAGCTGGCTTATATCCAGCTAATACTGTGGGCCATCATGGGCGTCACCGCCGTCATAGGCTATTTATTCGGATACGGCACGGGCAACAAGCTGCTGGAACAGCCCTTGCCCCATAAGCTCATCATCGTGATCTGCATGCTGATCTTCCTGTACAACATCGGCATGACCATCAAGCGATCGGGGCGCTTTACCACCACCGAAGGCGTGCTGCTGCTGGGGCTGGGCTCGTCGGCAGTGCTTTACCTGCCCGCCCTGCTGCATTACGAAAACTACGTCGTATCCATTTACTATCGCTGGTGGACCATACATCTTTGGGTCGAAGGCGTATGGGAAATGATCCAGGGCTCCTTCCTGGCCTATCTGCTTATACGGCTGTCGGGTGCCGACCGCGAAGTCCTTGAAAAATGGCTATACGTGATCGTCGGGCTGGTTTTCATTGCCGGCATTCTGGGTACCGCCCACCACTACTACTGGGTAGGCGTGCCTGCATACTGGCTGCCCTTGGGCGGATTCTTCAGCGCACTGGAACCGGTCGCGCTGGTCGGCATGGCCATGTACGCCTATTTCGCCATACGGCGCACCGGCGTGCGCCATCCCAATGGGCTCGCCTTGCACTGGACCATAGGCAGCGCCGTCTTCACCCTGTTCGGGGCCGGCTTGCTGGGTCTGGCGCACACCTTTCCCGACATCAATAAATGGACTCACGGCACACTGATCACCGCCATGCACGGACACGCCGCGTTCTATGGCGCCTATGCCATGATCATCATGGCCGTCATCACCTATGCCATGCCCACCATGACTGTCGGCCGCAAAGAAGAAGGCAGCTCTATAGGCTACTGGGCATTCTGGCTGCAAATAGGCGGCATGTTCGGCATGACGCTGTCGTTTGCCACAGCCGGCATCGGCCAGGTCTATCTGGAACGTGTACTGGGCATAGGCTACCTAGACGTGCAACTGAAAATACAGGTGCACTTCCTAATGCTGGTTGCCACCGCGTCCATGTTCGCCACTGGCGTCGGCCTGTTCATCTTCGACTTCTTCCGTTACGCGCCGCGCTTGATACCCACAGAAGAAGCCACTGCCCCGCAAGGCGTTGCATCGACCGGTTTGGCCAATGAACAAGCCGGTTAGCTTTGCACACAGCATCCCCGCCAGCGGGGATGCTGCCCTTCAGGATCAGGCGCCCTACTACCTGCCCAGCGCCGACGAAATCACCCTGTTTGAGCAATGCCACCGCAACCGGCTGGCCGTCATGCTGAAAGGCCCCACCGGTTGCGGCAAAACCCGCTTCGTCGAACACATGGCATGGCGCCTGGGCAGACCGCTTATCACCGTATCCTGCCACGACGACCTTAGCGCCAGCGACCTGATCGGACGCTTCCTGATCCGGCACGACAAAACCGTGTGGCACGACGGTCCGCTGACCACAGCCGTACGCAGCGGCGCCATCTGCTACCTGGACGAAGTCGTCGAAGCCCGCCAGGACACCATCGTCGTGCTGCACCCGCTTACCGACTACCGCCGCCAACTGTCCATAGACAAAACAGGCGAAACCATAGAAGCCGCCCCCGGCTTCCAGCTTGTGGTGTCCTACAACCCCGGTTACCAGCGCATGCTGAAAGACCTGAAGCCCAGCACCCGGCAACGCTTTGTGGCCCTGGATTTCGACTTCCCGCCGCCCGAGCGCGAAGCCGACATCGTTGGTCAGGAAAGCGGCATAGATCGTCTTACCGCCGAAGCACTAGTCAAGCTGGCGCACAAGCTGCGCGCCTTCCAGGACAAAGGCCTGGCCGAAGTACCCAGCACCCGCTTGCTGGTGGCTACCTCGCAACTGATCGTTCAAGGCACGCCGGTAAAGCGCGCCTGCCAGGTTGCGCTGATATCGCCCCTGTCGGATGACGCCTCGCTGGCCGGCGCCATGCACGACCTGGTCAACCTGACCTTCGAGTGAGCCGCGCCCATGGCCGAAGCCGAAGACGTCATCACCGATGCCGCCCGACATGCCACCATTTATGCGCGCGACCTGTGGTTGCGCAAGCGCAGCGGCACCCAGCCTGAACTGCTTGTGCTGGCCCAAGCCGCAGCCCGCCTTGATCTGCTGATAAACGCCGTCTTCGGCCTAAGCCACCCGCTGCGGCCGGCGCACCCGCCGGCCATCCCCACCTTGTTGACCAGGCTGTTT
>DATCYE010000025.1:0-9327 GCA_036570485.1 Pusillimonas sp.
CAGCCAGCGGAACCTGGCATGATCCGCCCAGAACGCGCGACACGGCCCTTTCGGCCAAAGTGCAGGCCGTAGCGGCGGCATCGCCCAACGGGGCCAGCCAAGCGTGCATATCGGCGCGGGCTTCAAGAACTTCAATGCCCAGCGCGCCCTGCCCCGCCGCCGGCAGGCTTTGCTGCGGCGACAGGTAATCGCGTATGCGCGATGCAAGGCCCAGGCGCCGCAAACCGGCGGCAGCCAATATGATGGCCGCGTAGTCGCCGCGATCGAGCTTGCCCAGGCGGGTATCGAGATTGCCGCGCAAGGGTTGCACGACCAAATGAGGATAGCGCTCGCGCAATTGGGCCTCGCGGCGCAGGCTGGAGGTGCCTACGACGGCGCCGGCCGGCAAGTCATCGAGCGTACTGAAATCGTTGGAGACGAAGGCATCGCGCGGATCGTCTCGCTCTAGGACAACCGACAATGCAAAGGGACTTTGCATGTCGACCGGAACATCTTTAAGAGAATGCACGGCCAGATCGGCCCGCCCGTCTAGCAGGGCTGTTTCCAGCTCTTTGACGAACAGGCCCTTGCCGCCGACCTTGGACAGTGAGCGATCGAGTATTTGATCGCCTCGCGTCGTCATGGTCAGCAGGCTTACCTGGCACTGAGGGTACAAGGATTGCAAGCGATCCCGCACATGCTCGGCTTGCCACAAGGCAAGCCGGCTGGCGCGGGTTGCAATCACGAGCTTTACGGGTGTGTCGGACATGCCGGCCTAAGCGAAATAATTAAGCAGCAGTGCCGCGGCGATACCGATCAAAGCCAAAATGCCCAGACCTTGCAGCAAGGACAGGCCGGCTTCGTCCGGCTTTTTACGACCCGATGATTTAAACAGACTCATTCACTTGACCCTTCGAGTTACTGCGGCTGGCGAGCCATTTTCCCAGCCCTATGACAACAATAACGCCTATGACTTCAGCGCCGATCTTGATTGCCGTTGTGGTCGGGCCGAACTGCTCTACCACGAACACATCGGTTACCAGCATACCGCCCGCAATCCAGCCCAGCAAGCCCGCGCCCAAGGTGACCACGATGGGGAAACGATCGATAAGCTTCAAGACTATTGTGCTGCCCCAGATAATGATGGGCACGCTGACGACGAGACCGAAAATCACGTAGTAAAGCTGGTGATCCAGATGCGTGTTCTGGGCCGCGCCTGCAATGGCGATGACGTTGTCCAGACTCATGACAAAGTCGGCGATAAGAATGGTCTTGACCGCGCTCATGACCGAGCTGCCGCCCTTGATGTTGCCGTGTTCGTCTTCGTCGGGAATCAGCAGCTTGATGCCTATCCATACCAGCAGCAAGGCGCCGACTATCTTAAGGAAGGGAATGCCCAGCAATGTCAGTGCGAAGGCGATCAGCAGGACGCGCAGAATGATGGCGCCGGCCGTGCCCCACAAAATACCTTGTATGCGTTGCTTGTGCTGCAAATTGCGGCAAGCCAGCGCAATGACCACGGCGTTGTCGCCGCCCAGCAGAATGTCGATCAGTATGATCTGAAATACAGCTCCCCAATGGAGCGTTTGAAAAAACTCAATCATTTTTTAGTCCGTTTTAACCCAGAGAAGCTCTGAGCAAGTTCCCATGGCGCGCTTGTGCGCCGCTTGACTTGTTCAGAGATACCTAGAGGCGTAATAAAAGAAAAGGCCCAGTCGCAGCCAGTACGTCGGGGGTCAAAAAAACGGGCCATTATAATTCAGCTTATTGTAAGTTTCGCCGCAAGGCCCTGCGAGCGCCGCCGGTCTCGAAACCAAAAACCGACGGTGCAGTTTGAAAGGGCCCGCTTGTGGCGAGCCCCGTCAATACTTACAGTACCGACTTGAGCAGTTTGCCCATTTCGGACGGATCGCGGGTGGTACGGATACCGCATGCTTCCATGATTTCCAGCTTGGCATCGGCCGTATCGGCGCCACCGGAGATCAGCGCGCCGGCGTGGCCCATGCGCTTGCCGGCCGGAGCCGTAACGCCTGCGATGAAGCCGACGACCGGCTTCTTCATGTTGTCTTTCGCCCATTCTGCGGCATTGACTTCGTCAGGCCCACCGATTTCGCCGATCATGACCACTGCGTCGGTATCGGGATCGTCGTTGAACATTTGCAGCACGTCGACGTGCTTCAAGCCATTGATGGGGTCGCCACCAATACCCACAGCGGTAGACTGGCCCAGGCCCAATTCAGTCAGTTGCGCCACGGCTTCGTATGTCAGCGTGCCGGAGCGGCTGACCACGCCGATGCGGCCCTTGCGCGAGATGTGGCCCGGCATGATACCGATCTTCAGTTCGTCGGGCGTAATCAGGCCGGGGCAGTTGGGCCCGAGCAACAAGGTTTTCTTGTTCTGATCGCGCATGCGGTTGCGAAGTTCCAGCATGTCGCGCACTGGAATACCTTCGGTAATGCAGATGACCAGGTCCAGATCGGCCTCGACGGCTTCCCAGATGGCGGCTGCCGCGCCTGCCGGCGGAACATAGATGACCGATACGGTGGCGCCCGTTTGTGCCTTGGCATCTTTGACAGTACCGAAAATAGGCACGCCTTCGAAGTTTTCGCCGGCTTTCTTGGGATGCACACCAGCCACGAAGGCATTTTTACCGTTCGCGTATTCGCGGCACCAATGGGTGTGGAATTGGCCGGTCTTGCCGGTAATACCTTGGGTAATGACTTTAGTGTCTTTGTTGATCAAAATCGACATTTACAAATCCTTGACAATATTCTTATTTCGCAGCGGCAACGACTTTGGTCGCGGCTTCGGCCATGGTGTTGGCACTGATGATGGGCAAGCCCGACTCGGCCAGCAGTTTTTTGCCGAGTTCTTCGTTGGTACCCTTCATGCGCACGACCAGCGGCACGCTAAGATTGACGGCCTTGCACGCAGCGATCACGCCTTCGGCAATGATGTCGCAACGCATGATGCCGCCGAAGATGTTGACCAGGATGGCCTTGACGCCTTCGTTCTTGAGCATGATCTTGAAGGCTTCTGTGACCTTCTCGGCAGTAGCGCCGCCGCCCACGTCCAGGAAGTTGGCCGGCTCGCCGCCGAACAGCTTGATGGTGTCCATGGTGGCCATGGCCAGGCCTGCGCCGTTGACCAGGCAGCCGATGTTGCCGTCCAGCTGGATGTAGGCCAGGTCGAACTTGCTGGCTTCGATTTCAGCCGGGTCTTCTTCGGCCAGGTCGCGGTACTCGACGATCTCGGGATGACGATACAGGGCGTTGGAGTCGAAGTTGAACTTGGCGTCCAGGGCGATGATATTGCCCTTGCTGTCGCGATTCAGCGGATTGATTTCGACCAGCGAGGCATCGGTTTCCATGTAGCAGGTGTAGAGCTTCTGGCATACGTCGATGAACTGGGCGACGGAATCAGCCGGCATGCCCACGCCCTTGGCAAGGGTCTGGCCATCGGCCTGGGTGAACCCTTTCAACGGGTCAACCATGACAGTGATGATTTTCTCGGGGGACGAATGGGCAACTTCTTCGATGTCCATGCCGCCTTCGCTGGACGCAATGAAAGCCACTTTTTGCGTAGCGCGATCGGTCACAGCGGACAGGTAGTATTCCTGCTGGATGTCGGCGCCCTCTTCGATGTACAGGCGACCGACTTTCTGGCCTTCAGGCCCCGTTTGATGGGTAATCAGTTGCATGCCCAGGATTTCGGAAGACAACTGGCGAACTTCGTCGATGGAACGGCCCAGCTTGACACCGCCGCCCTTGCCGCGACCACCCGCGTGAATCTGCGCCTTCACCACCCAGACCGGCCCACCCAGTTTTTCCGCCGCAGCCACAGCTTCGTCAACGGAAAAAGCAGGAATTCCGCGTGGCACAGTCACGCCAAACTTCTTCAGCAGTTCCTTGCCTTGATACTCGTGAATTTTCATTTGTTACCTGTCAGAACGTAAAGATAAGAAAAAGAACGCGTGCGCCTGTGCCCGAAAACACCCTTGCCCGCCTAAGAGAATTACCTACTCGCATTTTGCTTCCACCTTGGGAGCCACATACCACTTTGGGTAGAACTCGCGTGCCACCGGGCCATCGAGCCGCAGGGCATGACAGCCTTCAAGCTGAAACGGCCGCCTCTGCCCCTGCCCTGCTTCCTGTTCCTTCCGGCGCCGATTGGCCATGGTCTGGACGGCTACGGTGGGCAGCACATACGAGAGCTCGGTCATATGGGTGCAGCCGGCCGTCCTGCCGAAGCGGTCCTTGACGGCCTGCCGGAAGTTGCGCAGCAGGTTCATGCCGACCAAAGCGCGATAATCGGGCGCGATGGCCGTGCATTCCTGATTGTAGGGAGCGGCATCGTAGTCGGCCATGGCGGCCGTGATGGTGAACTGATCGTCGATGGTGACGCGAAGATGCATGTGGTGGACGGGGTCGCCGGCACGATGCACGGCGCCCGACCTTTCGGGAAAATCGTAAGCCTTGACATCGATGAGCTCGGCTTCAAGGTCCCATTGGCCGTCCTCCCGGGCAAACGACTCCACACGTATGGAACGCGTGTGCAAAGGCTCACGAGCGATATCGGGAGGAGGCAAAGGCATGGACGAAAGTAGGAATATTGCGATAAACCCTCTAAGTATAACGCAGTGTTTGGGCTGCCTTTACCATTGCCAACAGCGCTGCTTCCGTTTCGGGCCAACCGCGTGTCTTCAGGCCGCAATCGGGATTCACCCACAGGCGCTCGGGAGGCAGGCGCGTAGCCGCTTTTTTCATCAAATCGACCATCCAGTCCAGCTTCGGTATGTTGGGCGAATGGATGTCATACACCCCCGGACCGATGTCATTCGGATAATGGAAGTCCTCGAAGGCGCCCAAAAGCTCCATATTGGACCGCGACGTTTCTATGGTGATGACGTCGGCATCCATGGCGGCTATGGCCTGGATGATGTCGTTGAACTCGGAATAGCACATATGCGTGTGTATCTGGGTCGTGTCCTGAACGCCTCCGGTAGACAAGCGGAAGCAATCGACGGCCCAATCCAGATAGACCTGCCAGTCGGCGCGCCGCAGCGGCAGCCCTTCGCGAAAGGCCGGCTCGTCGATCTGAATGACGGTAATGCCGGCCGCCTCCAGGTCCGTGACTTCGTCACGCAGCGCCAGGGCTAATTGCCGGCAGGTGGTTTCGCGCGGCTGGTCGTCGCGCACGAAGGACCACTGCAAAATAGTCACCGGCCCCGTCAGCATGCCCTTGACGGGTTTGTCGGTAAGCGACTGGGCATAGGCCGACCACGCCACTGTCATGGCGACCGGCCGTGCAACGTCGCCAAAAATAATGGGCGGCTTCACGCAACGCGAGCCATAGCTTTGCACCCAGCCGTTCTGGGTGAAGGCGAAGCCACCCAGCAATTCGCCGAAGTATTCCACCATGTCATTACGCTCGGGCTCGCCATGAACCAACACGTCCAGCCCCACTTTTTCCTGAAAACGAATGACCTGCTCGATTTCGGCGCGCATGGCCTTTTCGTAGGCTGCATCGCCCAGCGCTCCGGCTTTCCAGTCGCGACGCAGCACCCGGATTTCGGGCGTCTGGGGAAAAGAGCCTATGGTTGTAGTGGGATAAGCGGGCAAGCCCAATTTTTCCTGTTGGCTTACGATGCGGCTGGCAAAGGGAGCGCGGTCGCGCACTAGGCTGCCGGAAGCTTGCAGGCTATGCTGGACGGCACGGTTATGGATGCGAATCGAATTTTTCCTGGCCCGCAGCGCGTCGCGCTGCCCTTGCAGCGCTTGTTGTATTGCCGGGTTGGCCGTGTCGTTTGCCAGGCTGGCTTTAAGCAGTTGCAGTTCGTCCAGCTTCTGCGTGGCAAAGGAAAGCCAGCTTTTCAGCTCGGCATCCAGCTCGCGCTCGGCATCCAGGTCGACCGGCACGTGCAACAAAGAGCACGAAGGCGCCAGCCACAGCGTATCGCCGCGCTGGCGCGCCAGCGCTTCCACACGGGCGCGGGCCGCGTCCAGGTCGCTGCGCCATATATTTCGCCCGTCTATCAGGCCCACCGACAAAATCTGATCCGGCGCAAGTACCGCCGCTATGCTTTCCAACTGGTCGGGCGCGCGCACCAGGTCGATATGCACGCCTTGCACCGGCAAGTCCTTGAGCACTTGCGCGTTATCGCCCAGTTTCTCAAAATAAGTCGCCAACAGCACCGATACACCGCTGCCCGATAGCTCGCTATAAACGCGCTTGAAGGCCTGGCGCCAGGCTTCGGGAAGGTCCAGGCCAAGAATGGGCTCGTCGACCTGAACCCATTCCACACCCAGTGCGCTGATCTTCTGCAAGACCTCTTTGTAGACGGGCAGCAGCGCATCCAGCAAGGCCAGCTTGGCAGGATCGTCGACGCCTTGCGCGAAGGCATCGCCCTTGCCCAGCCACAACCAGGTCAGGGGGCCGGGAATAACGGGCTTGACGCGATGCCCCAGCGCTTGCGCCTCACGGATCTGATCGAACAGATAGCTGCGGGCGATACGATAGGACTGCTCGGGCACGAGCTCGGGCACGATGTAGTGATAGTTGGTGTCGAACCATTTAGTCATTTCGCAGGCAGCGGCGGGCGTACCGCTGGGCGCACGCCCACGGGCCATGCGAAACAGGGTATCCAGCGATACATCTTGACCGGTCGCTTGCGCAAAGCGGGCCGGCACCGCACCCAACAAGCAGGTCCATTCCAGAATGTGGTCGTACCAGGCGAAATCGCCCACCGGCACAAAAGACAGGCCCGACTTCGCTTGCAAGGCCCAATGGCGGGCACGCAGCTCGCAGCCGGTCTCTTCCAGATCGTCTGCCGTATGCTTTCCGGCCCAATAAGCTTCCTGCGCGCGCTTCAACTCCCGCTGAACGCCTATACGCGGAAACCCTAAACTATGAGTAATTGTCATGATACCTGTCCGTTAAATGAATATATTTTGTTAACCAGGGTATTGTGCCTATACAATCACATGAATCAAAATCAAATACGCCATCTTTAATATGAGAAAAACTCAATCTAAAAACCCCACCCTCATCGATCACATCACAGGTCACGCAGCCTGGCAGGCCCACCATGCTTGAAATACGCCATTTGGAAACCCTGTGCGCCATACGGGATGCGGGCAGCCTGCAGGAAGCCGCCGAGCGTTTGCATGTGACCCAATCTGCGCTGTCGCATCAACTGCGCGATCTGGAAGTGCGGCTTAAAACGCCCTTGCTCAATCGCCGCACCCGTCCGGCCCGCTTAACTACGGCCGGGCTGCGCATTCTGGCGCTGGCCGACGAAATATTGCCGCAGGTCAAGGCCACCGAACGCGAACTACAACGATTGGCCGCAGGCAGAACTGGAAGGCTGCACCTGGCCATCGACTGCCACTCCTGTTTCCAATGGCTGCTGCCGGCGCTGGATGCTTTTCGGCATGACTGGCCCGATGTCGAACTGGATCTTTCAGCCGCTTTTGCCTTTGCTCCCCTACCCGCCCTGGTGCGCGGCGATCTGGACGTGGTCGTGACCTCGGACCCGCAGGCCGACGACGCCATCGAGTATCTGCCGCTGTTCCGCTACGAGCTGATGCTGGCCGTGGCGGCGGGGAACCCACTGGCCCAGTACAAATACATAGAACCGGATCAACTGGCCGACCAGGTCCTGATCACTTACCCGGTCGAGCGCCAGCGCCTGGATGTCTTCACCGTCTTTCTGGACCCGGCCGGTGTGGAGCCCGCCGCTCTACGCAAGGCCGAGCTGACGCCCATCATCGCTCAGTTGGTCGCCAGCCAGCGCGGCGTGGCGGCGTTACCCAACTGGGCACTGACGGAATATCTGGACCAGGGTTGGCTACGGCTGTGCCATTTGGGGTCGCAAGGCGTGTGGCGCACCTTGTACGCGGCAGTGCGCAGCGAAGACATACAGGCTGATTATTTGCAGGCATTTATAAAGCAGGCACGCGACACTTGCTTCAAGACGCTGACGGGGATAAAAGCGGCACGCTAGAAGAAGGCGGAAGAAAGGCCGGCCCGCAGGCAGTGTGACAAACAGCCGTGAGCCGTGGACGCGTACTTTAGCTTTGCGGGTCGCTTTGGTAGGGAATACTGCCCAGGATGCGGCGCACGCATTCAGTGGAAAAACCGCGCGAGGCCAGAAAGCGGAACTGCCGGGCATAATCTTTGGGATCGACGGGCAAGGCAGAGAATTTTTTTTCCCAGACGGCTTGCGCGCGTTCTTGCTCGGTACCGTGCAATTGCTGACCAAGTTCGGCAATGGCGGCATCACCCAGCCCATGCTGTTTGAGTTCTTGCAGGATAAGGCCGGCGCCTTGCCGGGGTGCGCGCCTATGCACCAGGCTTTGAGCGAAACGCTGATTGGAGAGCCAGTTTTCGCGCTCAAGGCTGTCGAGCAGTTGTTCAAGCTGCTCGGGGCTTTCGGCATGCGGCGCCAATTTGCGCTGCAGCTCGCGGCGCGAATGCTCGCGCCTGGAAAGGTAGCCGATGGCTCGGGCCTTCAGGGAAAGCCCGGGCTTTTTTTTGCGTTCGGGCGGGGAGTCGCCGGCATCGGACAAGGTTTCAAAGCCGTCGTCGTTGGTATGCATGGCACCCCGCCCCCTGTTTTAGGCTTCGGGTTCGTCGTCGGGTACAGCGACCGGCTTGCTGGTCTTGGCTGCCGCTTGCGGGATGACACCCAGTTGCTCGCGCACCCGATTTTCGATTTCGAAAGCCATTGCGGGATGCTCTTTAAGGTATTCGCGGACGTTGTCCTTGCCTTGACCGATACGTGTGCCGCTGTAGCTGAACCAGGCACCGGCCTTGTCTACGATACCCGCCTGCACGCCCAAATCGATGATTTCGCCCTCACGCGAGATGCCGGCACCGTACATGATGTCGAATTCGGCTTGCTTGAAGGGAGGGGCCACCTTGTTCTTGACCACCTTGACGCGGGTTTCGTTGCCCACGACTTCGTCGCCCTTCTTGATGGCGCCAATGCGGCGGATATCGAGACGCACCGAGGAATAGAACTTAAGCGCATTACCGCCTGTGGTGGTCTCGGGGCTGCCGAACATGACACCGATTTTCATGCGAATTTGGTTAATGAAGATAACCATGCAATTGGCGCGCTTGATGTTGGCGGTCAGTTTGCGCAAGGCCTGGCTCATTAAACGGGCCTGGAGACCGGGCAGGGAATCGCCCATGTCGCCTTCGATTTCGGCCTTGGGTACCAGCGCCGCCACCGAGTCGATGACAATAAGGTCGACCGAACCCGAACGCACCAGGGCATCGGTGATTTCAAGGGCCTGTTCGCCGGTATCGGGCTGGGAAATAAGCAGGTCGGCCAGGTTGACC
>DATCYE010000026.1:0-3426 GCA_036570485.1 Pusillimonas sp.
AGCCTTGCACCACCAGCAAGGAAATCGCCCAGGTCGGTTCCATTTCGGCCAACAGCGACTCCTCCATCGGCGAAATCATCGCCAATGCGATGGACAAAGTCGGCAAGGAAGGCGTTATTACCGTTGAAGACGGCAAGTCGCTGGACAACGAGCTGGACGTCGTCGAAGGCATGCAATTCGACCGTGGCTATCTGTCGCCCTACTTCATCAACAATCCGGACAAGCAAGTTTCCGTCCTGGAAGATCCGTATGTCCTGATTTTCGACAAGAAAATCAGCAACATCCGCGACCTGCTTCCCATACTGGAACAAGTTGCCAAGTCCAGCCGTCCTCTGCTGATCGTGGCCGAAGACGTCGAAGGCGAAGCTCTGGCTACTTTGGTTGTCAACAACATTCGCGGCATCCTGAAGACAACTGCTGTCAAGGCCCCTGGCTTTGGCGACCGTCGCAAGGCCATGCTGGAAGACATCGCCATCCTGACCGGCGGCGTCGTTATCTCGGAAGAAACCGGCATGTCGCTTGAAAAAGCCTCTCTGGAAGATCTGGGCCAGGCCAAGCGCATTGAAGTGGGCAAAGAAAACACCATCGTTATCGACGGCGCTGGCGACAGCAAATCGATCGAAGCTCGCGTCAAGCAAATCCGCGTGCAAATCGAAGAAGCCACGTCCGACTACGACCGTGAAAAACTGCAAGAACGCGTTGCCAAGCTGGCAGGCGGCGTTGCCGTGATTCGCGTTGGCGCAGCCACCGAGGTCGAAATGAAGGAAAAGAAAGCACGCGTGGAAGATGCTCTGCATGCTACCCGCGCAGCTGTCGAAGAAGGCATTGTTCCTGGCGGCGGCGTTGCACTTATCCGCGCCAAGGACGCCATTGCCAAGCTGAAGGGCGACAACGTCGATCAGGAAGCCGGTATCAAGCTGGTTCTGCGCGCTGTTGAAGCTCCGTTGCGCACCATTGTTGCAAACGCCGGCGACGAGCCTAGCGTTGTGGTCAACAACGTGGCTAACGGCAAGGGCAACTACGGCTACAACGCCGCTACCGGCGAGTACGGCGACCTGGTCGAACAAGGCGTGCTGGATCCCACCAAGGTTACCCGCACCGCGCTGCAAAACGCAGCATCGGTTGCCAGCCTGTTGCTCACGACTGAAGCCGCTGTGGCCGAAATCGTGGAAGACAAGCCTGCTGCCGGCGGCATGCCCGACATGGGCGGCATGGGTGGCATGGGCGGCATGGGCGGCTTCTAAGCCACTTCCCTTGCATTCCCGGCCCGGGCTCACGCCCGGGCATGCAGTCAAAAGCCTCCGATTCGTCGGGGGCTTTTTCATATGCGGCACATTTCGCAAAGCGGAAACAACAATAAACCTATAATGCAGCGTCGACCTTCAACGCGGCCTCGCGGCGCAACCCTGGCCCCTATGACACCGAATCAATCACCCTATAAAAGCAAAGGCGGTCTGGGCCGTCTGATTAATGCGCTACGCTATTCCGCTCAAGGGCTGGGCGCCGCGTTCCGGCATGAAGCCGCCTTTCGGCAAGAACTGTTGCTGGTGGCCGTACTGGCGCCAATTGCAATCTGGCTGGGCCGCAGCCTGGGCGAGATCTTGCTGCTGCTGGGTACTTTGTTTTTTGTACTGATCATCGAGCTGTTAAATTCCGGCCTGGAAGCGCTTGCCGACACCATCACGCTAGACAAGCACCCGCTGATAGGCCGCGCAAAAGACCTGGGCAGCGCTGCCGTAATGCTGTCGATTGTGTTTGGCACCGTGGTCTGGCTAAGCGTGATTGCCTCGCACTTGCTGGCAAATCAGGTCTGACGCCCAAAAGGCAAGGCGGGCATTGCGCCTATAATCATAGGCCGCTTCCGATACGCATACGCACATAAAACCTGTCATGACCTTCACCGAAAAACTCGACCGGGCCTGGACAACATCCGGCTCCATGCTGACCGTGGGACTGGATCCCGACCCGCAACGCTTTCCTGCCGAGCTGCAAGGCCGCCCGGATGCCATTTACGAGTTCTGCCGCGCGATTATCGATGTCACGGGGCAATATGCCTGCGCGATCAAACCTCAAATCGCCTACTTTGCCGCCCAGCGCGCCGAAGACCAACTGGAAGCCTTGTGCGCGTATGCACGCGAGCATCACCCCGACCTGCCCATCGTGTTGGACGCCAAGCGCGGCGATATCGGGTCCACCGCCGAACAATATGCGCTAGAGGCATTCGAGCGCTACCAAGCCGACGCGGTCACGGTTAATCCTTATATGGGCTTCGACTCCCTGGAGCCCTACTTGGCCTGGGAAAACAAAGGCGTCATCATTCTGTGCCGCACCTCGAACAAGGGCGGCTCCGACCTGCAAGCCGTGTCATCCGCCGATGGCACGCCCCTATACCTGCACGTGGCCGGCCTGGCCGCCAAGCGCTGGAACACCCATGGCCAATGCGCCCTGGTGGTGGGCGCCACATTTCCAGAAGAGATTGCCAAGGTTCGCGCACGCGTGGGCGATATGCCCCTGCTGATTCCCGGCATAGGCGCGCAGGGCGGCGACATACCCGCCACAGTGAAGGCCGGCTGCAACAGCCAGGGTACAGGCATGATGATCAACTCGTCGCGGGCCATTCTGTACGCCAGCGGCGGCGACGACTGGCGCGAGGCGGCCGCGCGCGTTGCCCGCGCCACCCGCGACGCCATTAATGCTGTTCGATAAGGCTTATTGCGGTAGCCAGTGAAAACGCCACCGACGCGTGGCGTATCTGCGCGCGGTCGCCTTCGAAAATCCGCGTCATTGCGCGGGTAACCACGCCTTGCGAAGTGCGCCGGGCAAAACCAAAGCACACCATTCCCACAGGTTTGCCGGGTGTGCCCCCATCGGGGCCGGCAATGCCGGTGGTGGAAATAGCCAAGTGGGCAAGATCGGTGGCGCTCAACACGCCAGCGGCCATTTCCATGGCGGTCTCTTCGCTGACGGCGCCGAAACGCTCCAGCGTATCTACACTTACACGCAGTTGCTCTACCTTGGCCGCGTTGCTATAAGTGACAAAGCCGCGATCAAACCATAGGCTGGACCCGGGCGTCTCGGTCATGGCGGCGGCCAGCAATCCGCCCGTGCATGATTCCGCGCAGGCGAACATCCAGCCGCGTTCCTTCAATAACTGCCCCAACTGTGCGGCTAAAGAAAAGCGGTCGCTATCGTTCATAGAAAAACCTCTAGTCTGACCAGGATGGCAATCAACAGCAAACTATATGCTGCAGCAACGATGTCGTCCCACATTACGCCAAAACCATTCTTGAAATGGCTGTCGAAAAAATGAATCGGGGGCGGCTTGACGATGTCGAACAAGCGGAACACGACGAAGGCCAGCAACTGAGCGCCAAAAGAGTCCGGTGTCAGCCACAGCACCAGCCAAAATGCCACGATCTCGTCCCA